>CAYXNR010000009.1:0-58373 GCA_964466595.1 uncultured Coxiellaceae bacterium
CTCATACTCCCTTAGCAGGGGAGCGCCTTCGACCACTCGGCCATCTCTCCTTGAACAACAGTTAACAGATGGGTGTTAGCTGGGCCTACTCTGATTCCTCACTATCACTTGCCTTAGACTTTTCTTTGCCATTTTCTTTCTTTTTTGGCAACTTATCTTCTTTCTTTGGAGCTGTCGTTGTATTCTTTTCTTGTTGAATACGTTGATAAATTTCCTCTCGATGGACGGACACGGTTTTAGGCGCATTGATACCAATGCGAACCTGATTACCTTTAATACCCAATACTGTCACAATAATGTCGTCGCCAATGATGAGTGTTTCGCCCACACGTCTCGTTAAAATTAACATTAGCTATCTCCTTTCTAACAACCTGAATTAATACACTTATTTTGCTTCCCTTTCTTTTATAACGGTGGCTTTTTACTTCCTAAACCACTGCTCAACTGCTTTTCAAAGTGTGCAATAGTAAACAATATAGCGTCATAGTGCAATGGAGACAGACAGGAAAATAAGCTCTTAAGAGCCTGTTTCTGCCATCGAGATTGGTACCTTATGAGGCAAGTCATCGAGCGCAAAGGCTTGATGAACTGCGCGAACGCCTGTTTCTAAATGTTCTTCGTCAATGACTACGGAAATTTTAATTTCAGAGGTCGTAATCATTTGAATGGGAATGCCTGCTTTGCCCAAAGCTTGGAACATCGTACTCGCTACCCCTGTTTGTGTACGCATACCAATACCAACTATAGATAATTTGACGACCTTTGGATTATTGCTTACAGCGGCTGCTTTAAGCTCCTGCGCCAATTGTGTCACAATATTCCAGGCCGACATATAACTCTTACGAGGTAGACTGAAGGTCAGATCGATGGTGTCTTTGTCCCGCATGCTCTGCGTAATCATATCAATTTCGATATGAGCCTCAGAGATTTTCCCGAGAATGTAGCCTTCCACTCCTGCACAATTAGGTATGCCGGAAAGCGCAATGATAGCTTCTTCTCGGCTATAAGCAATACCAGAAACAGCACGTTTATGTATCATTTTGTCCTCACTCGTAACTAAGGTACCTGCCCCGGGATGAAAAGTGGATAATACGCGCAGCGGAATATTATGCTGGCTTGCTAATTCCACGGAACGTACTTGTAATACTTTAGCGCCTAAGCTTGCCATTTCAAGCATTTCTTCAAAACTGATTTCCGGAAGTAAACGAGCTTCCAGAAGCAGGCGCGGATCAGTGGTGTAAACGCCATCGACATCGGTATAAATTTGACATTCATCGGCTTGTAAGGCTGTTGCTAGAGCGACGGCTGTAGTATCAGAGCCGCCACGGCCGAGCGTAGTGATGTCGCCCCGCGAATTGCTACCTTGAAAGCCGGCAACCAAGATAACCCGTCCATAGGCTAATTCTTGTTTGAGGAGCTCTGTTTTAACATCAAGAATGCGCGCATCGCTGTGAAAGTCATCCGTCATAATTCCGATTTGTTGACCCGTAAAAGAACGAGCAGGACAGTTTTTAGCAATGAGCGAGATAGCTAATAAGGCAGTGGAAACCTGTTCTCCTGTTGAAACCAGGGCATCATATTCACGTAAGTCTGGTTGCGGTGCCAGTTTGTGGGCAAGTTGAATCAGTCGATCTGTTTCGCCCTGCATCGCGGAAAGAACAACGACCAAATCATGACCGAGTTGCCTGGTTTCTTGGATTTTAGACACCACATGTTGTATGCGATCTAAAGATCCAACAGAAGAACCACCATACTTTTGAACAATGAGTGCCATTTTTATTTACATTCCTGCAGCTTCTCTTTTACCCAATCATAAACGCTATCGAGAATTTTCTGTAGATCTTTTAAGTTTTTTTCTGGAGTTAAACTCCCCCCGCCCTCTGCCAGTTCTGCTCGGCCGCCGCCTTTCCCGCCAAAGGGTAGGGTGATGAAGTTGACCAATTCATTTGCTTTGATCTGTGAGCTGTTTTGGGGAGTGACGCCGACAATCACGCTCATTTTCTGTTCTTTGACTACAACCAAAGCCACAACAGCTGAACCTAATTTGTTTTTGAGCTGATCAACAAGTATGCGTACTGCCTTGGTATCGAGATCGCTTACGATAGTAGCGAGTACTTTAAAGCCCTTTATTTCTTTTGCTTCTGCGCCTAGCTGTTGTCCTAGTGCCTGAGCTAGTTTTTCTTTTAGATAAGCGGCTTGTTTTTCTAAGAAATGTAAACGTTCTTCGAATTGCTCATTTTTTTGTTTTAATTCGGCTTCTTTCTTTTCGATCCATTCGAGGGCTGCTTTTCCGGTAAGGGCTTCGATGCGTCGAATCCCGGCAGCAATACCAGCTTCAGAGGTGATCTTAAATAAGCCGATATCTCCGGTTCGTTCGGCGTGCGTGCCACCGCACAGTTCCACAGAGGGTCCAAAGCCAACGACGCGGACTTGCTTACCGTATTTTTCCTCAAATAAACCCATTGCACCTTGAGCGAGGGCTTCTTGGGGCGTGGAAATGCGGACTATTGCTTCATGATTGGCGCGAATTTCTTCATTCACTTTTTGTTCCACCAGACTGATTTCTTCTGCCGTTAAAGGACTGCCATAGGAAAAGTCGAAACGTAGCCGCTCAGGCTCAACCAGGGAACCTTTTTGAATGACATGCTCACCCAAGACTTGGCGCAGGACCAAATGCAGGAGATGGGTTGCAGTATGGTTTAAAACGATGGCAGCACGACGAGGAGCATCGACCACGGCTTCTACTACCTCACCGATTTTCAGCCCTTCTTTTTCAACCCTTCCAATATGCAAATAGGTTTTTCCCTGTCCCAAGGTATCGCTAACGCGAAAGACAAGGCGCTGCTGACGTTTTAAGATGCCGCTATCTCCCACCTGACCACCGGCTTCAGCATAAAAGGGACTGCGATCCAAAATGACGGAGCCTTTTTCGCCGGGGTTTAAGCTGTCTACAAACTGCCCGTCTCGATATAAAGCGAGAATAGTGCATTGATCAGGATGGTTTTCTTGTAGCAGGTTTTTATAGCCTAGAAATTCAGTTGGCGGATGTTTTGCCTCTGAAGGAGCAGAGTAGTCACTTTCGAATTTAGAACTTTGTCTAGATCGTTCCCGTTGTTTGGCCATAGCTTCCTCAAAACCTTCATAGTCGATCGTTAAACCGCGTTCTCTTGCCATATCGGCGGTTAAATCAATAGGAAAACCATAGGTATCATAGAGTTTAAATACCGTTTCGCCGGGGATGAGTTTGCTGGCTAGGTTTTGAACCACCTGCTCAAAGAGTTTCATTCCGCTACTTAAAGTCGTGCTGAATTGCTCTTCTTCTTGAAGTAGGACTTTTTTGATTTGCGGAGCAGCCCGGCTTAATTCAGGATAGGCTTCTCCCATTAAAGCGACGAGAGGCTCGCTGAGCTTATAAAAGAAAGGCTGACTACCTAAGCCTAATTGATGTCCATGGCGTAAGGCGCGACGAATGATACGGCGCAGCACGTAACCGCGACCCTCATTTCCGGGCAGGATGCCGTCTGTGATGAGAAAAGCAGAGGAACGCAGGTGGTCTGCGATCACACGTAAGGAAGTATTTTTATAATCTTGAAGATGGGCTAGTTTTGCAGCAGCCTGAATCAGCGGTTGGAAAAGATCTGTATCATAATTATTATGCACACCCTGTAAAACAGCTGCCATACGCTCTAAGCCCATACCGGTATCTACCGAAGGTTTAGGTAGTGCTGTCAGCGTGCCATCAGGGGCACGATCATATTGCATGAAGACGAGATTCCAGATTTCGACATAGCGATCGCCATCTGCTTCTTTGCTACCCGGTGGGCCACCAGCAATTTCAGGGCCATGATCGTAGAAAATTTCAGTGCAGGGACCACAGGGTCCGGTCGTGCCCATCGACCAGAAGTTGTCTTCATCGCAGCGCGAAAATCGCTCAGGACTCACGCCGATTTTTTTTAACCAGATTGCTTCAGCTTCTTGATCGTCTTGATGAACTGTTATCCATAAGCGCTCAGGAGGGAGTTTAAAAACTCTTGTGACTAAGTCCCAGGCATAGTGAATGGCTTCCTCTTTGAAATAGTCGCCAAAGCTAAAATTACCCAGCATCTCAAAAAAAGTATGATGACGGGCAGTATAGCCAACGTTTTCTAAATCATTATGTTTGCCGCCGGCACGTAAGCAGCGTTGTGAAGAAGCAGCGCGTTGATAAGGCCTTTTTTCTTTGCCGAGAAAAACATCCTTAAAGGGTACCATGCCGGCTGCTGTGAATAGTAAGCTGGGGTCTTTGCCTGGTACCAAAGAGCTGCTCGGAACGATTTGATGTTGATGTTCTTTAAAATAAGCCAGAAAAACCTGTCGTAGCTGGTTACTGCTTAAGAAGATCGGTTTTGCCAAAGGAGCCGTTTGTTTTTTTTTGCGCATGGGCTTGAAATCTATAGGTCAAAAATATGTTCAATTTGTTCTTGAGTGAATCCTCGGTATTGCAAAAAACGAAACTGTTTTCCTCGTTCTTTTAAACTAGAGGGAGGTTTCCCTCGGAACCGTTTTTGCCAAACTTTATTCACTTCGGCAAGCCAAGCATTATCAGTGATATTTAAGTGATCTTCAATCATCTCTTTACTGAGCCCTTTTGCCTTCAGTTCCTCATGGATACGCAGCGGACCAAAACCTTGGCTTTGTCGATAGCGAATATAGTTTTCAGCAAAGCGGCGATCATTGAGAATTCCTTCAAGAGAGAGTTCTTTAAGAACCGGTTTAATATCAGTTTCTTGAAAACCATGATCGATTAACTTTTGCTCAATTTTGAGGGATGAATACTCACGCTGAGTCAAAAAGCGATAAACAGTTATTTTAATTTTATCATGCGTATTCATTTTAATCCCTCAAGACCTGCCAGTTTCTATCCGGCTTCTGCTATTTCTCCGGTTTCTTCATCGACAAGTGCTTTGAGCGGTGCTCCATTGGTAGTCAGTAGTTTTTCGCGTATCTTCAGTTCAATTTCTTTAGCTAATTCAGGATGCTCTTTGAGAAAGACGCGAACATTTTCCTTGCCTTGGCCAATACGCTGGCTTTTATAGCTGAACCAGGCGCCGGATTTATCAATAAAGCCATGGATAACGCCTAGGTGAATAATTTCACTTTCGCGGGAAATGCCCTCGTTATACAGGATGTCGAATTCAGCCTGTCTAAAAGGAGGGGCGACCTTGTTTTTAACCACCTTCACGCGAGTTTCGCTACCAATCACCTGCTCACCTTCTTTGACAGCGCCAATACGGCGGATGTCGAGGCGAACAGAGGCATAGAATTTCAGTGCATTACCGCCGGTTGTGGTTTCCGGATTGCCAAACATAATCCCGATTTTCATGCGGATTTGGTTAATAAAAACGACTAGGGTATTCGAGCGCTTGATATTGGCGGTGAGTTTACGCAGGGCCTGAGACATCAGTCGAGCTTGTAGTCCCATGTGCTGATCACCCATTTCGCCTTCAATTTCTGCTTTTGGTGTGAGAGCAGCAACTGAATCGATGACAACGACATCGACGGCACTGGAACGAACTAGCATATCCGCAATTTCAAGGGCTTGTTCTCCGGTATCGGGTTGGGAAATGAAAAGGTCATCTACCTGGACGCCCAAACGTTTGGCATAGGCCGGATCGAGGGCGTGTTCTGCATCGATGAAAGCAGCCACACCGCCTTGGCGTTGACAGGCTGCGATGACTTGGAGGGTGAGCGTTGTTTTACCAGAAGATTCCGGTCCATAAATTTCAACAATACGGCCTCGTGGTAGACCGCCGATGCCAAGGGCAATATCGAGTGAAAGGGAGCCAGTTGAAATCGTATCCAGGTCGCGTACTACCTCTGCATCGCCTAAACGCATAACAGAGCCTTTGCCAAATTGGCGTTCAATTTGAGTGAGAGCGGCACTCAGGGCTTTTTTCTTGTTATCTTCCATCGCAGTATTCCTTGTATTCAAGTTGGTGGAGGGTGAAGAAGTTCTAATTTTAAATAGGGATGGTTCGGGATCTATATTCTTACTCATTAGAACAAAAAAATGGGAGGGCAGCAAGCGTGTAATAGTTAGCGGAGGCTGTCTAGATAAAGCAGCAGTTCCTGGATGGCAAGTTGAATCGTTTGTTCACGAATAACCTGACGGTCTCCTGAAAGCGAGAGTTTTTTAGTCTTGGTTTCCTGCGACCTGAGTTTCCAAGCCAGCCAAATTGTACCCACCGGTTTTTGCAAAGAGCCGCCGTCGGGACCGGCGAGACCAGTAATGGCGATGCTAAGCCTAGCAGAGCTCTTGTTTAAAGCACCTGCTGCCATCTCGGCTGCCGTTTGTTCACTCACGGCACCAAATTTTTCTAGCGTCTCGGCCGAGACGCCCAAGCGCTGCTGCTTTGAATCATTGCTATAAGTGATAAACCCCTGATCAAACCAAGCAGAGCTGCCAGGCAGAGAAGTTAAATAATAGGCTAGACCGCCGCCTGTGCAGGATTCTGCAGTAACCAGTTTCCATTGCCGCTTGTTGAGCGCAAGACCAAGGGCGCTAATTGCTTCGAGGAAGGACATATCAACCTTAAGATTTTTTATAAATGATTTGGTAAAAAGCACCAAATCATTATAATACTGATGAACTCTCTAGGTGAAATGAAATATGCAAAGACAGTTTAGTTTGGGTGCGCAAACAAAAGAGGTGACGCTGAAAGCCTCAGAGCTTAGTCTGCATACGCCTATGATGCAGCAATATTTACGGATTAAGTCTCAATATCCAAAACTGTTGCTATTTTATCGCATGGGAGATTTCTATGAGCTTTTTTATGAAGATGCAAGACAGGCGGCAGATATACTCGATATAACACTCACAGCGCGAGGCCAGTCTGCGGGAAAGCCCATTCCCATGGCCGGTGTGCCCTTTCATTCTGCAGAGTCTTATATTGCCAAACTCTTGCGTCAAGGACTCTCAATTGCAATTTGCGAGCAAGTTGGTGATCCCAAAACCGCGGTCGGCCCGGTTGAGCGGCAGGTGGTTCGCATCCTAACGCCTGGTACGGTGAGTGACGAGGCTTTTCTCGAAGAAAATCGCGATAATTTATTGCTGGCTGTGCACGAAGCTCAAGGGGGAGCAAAACCGCGTTTTGGTTTGGCTTATCTTGATCTGAGCGGCGGCCGTTTCCATTTACTAGAGGTGGAAGGCGAAGAAAACCTCGCCTCCGAGCTCGAACGTTTGCGACCGGCGGAAATTTTATTGTCAGAATCCTGGGCTCGCTCACTCTTTCAGAACAAAAAGACTGCTATTTGTCGTCGTCCGCCTTGGGAATTTGAATATGAAAGCGCGGTTCGTCTATTAACGCAACAAATGCAGACACAGGATTTAACGGCCTTTGGTTGCTTGGACTTACCAGTAGCACTCTCAGCAGCTGGCTGTTTGCTGCAATATGCAAAGGAAACCCAGGGTGTTGTTCTGCCCCATCTGCGATCGATCTCTGTCGAGGTTCGTGACAACAGTCTCCTCTTGGATGCGGCTACGAGGCGAAATTTAGAATTAACCACGAATGTAGCAGGCGGGGAGGAGAATACACTCTGTTTTATCTTAGATCATACTCGTACTGCCATGGGGAGCCGCTTACTAAAGCGCTGGATCAACCGACCTATCCGCAATCACAGTGAGTTAAGAAGACGTCAAACTGCGGTCCAAGCCTTTAAAACGGCCTGCCATTATCTTGCCTTTCAAAAGCTTTTAAGAGGGGTGGCGGACCTAGAGCGAATTGTCGCACGCATTTCGCTCAAAACAGCGCGGCCCAGAGATCTAGCACAACTTCGCGAGACCCTCACGATCTTGCCAGAAATCAAGGCGGCTCTTTGTTCCTTTCCCGCGCCCTTGCTTCAAGAACTTGCGCAGGCGATTGCTGATTTTTCTGTTTTGCAAGCTTTATTGCAAAAAGCGATCGTGGATAATCCGCCTGTGGTACTGCGTGAGGGCGGTGTGATTGCCCGCGGCTATGACAGAGACTTGGATGAGCTGCTGAGCTTACGCGAAAACGCCGGTGATTTTTTATTACAATTGGAAGCACAAGAAAAAGAACGTACACAGCTTTCCACCTTAAAAGTAGGCTATAATCGGGTTCATGGTTATTATATCGAGCTCAGCCGTGGGCAGGCCGAGCGGGCACCACCTGAATATCTGCGTCGTCAAACCTTAAAAAATGCCGAGCGTTATATCACACCAGAACTCAAAGTCTTTGAAGAGAAGGCCTTAAGCAGTCGTGAAAAAGCTTTAGCAAGAGAAAAACAATTATACGAAGCCCTACTTGAGTCTTGTCTTAGTTATTTATTACCCTTGCAAGCAGCAGCGGCTTCAATTGCAGAACTCGATGTCTTAAGTAATTTCGCCGAACGTGCTGAGGAACTGCGCTGGTCTTGCCCTCTGTTAACTAAGCAGCCGGGCATTCATCTTCTTGAGAGCCGTCATCCCGTTATTGAGTTTGTTTCAGATCAAGCCTTTGTACCCAATGATGTGAGACTTTCCGCAGAAGAAAGAATGTTTATTATTACCGGGCCGAATATGGGTGGTAAGTCAACTTATATGCGCCAGATTGCACTGATTGTCTTGCTAGCACACTTAGGATCCTTTGTTCCCGCGAAAGAAGCGCAAATCGGAGCAATTGATCGTATTTTTACGCGCATTGGGGCAGCGGATGATTTGGCGGGTGGACGTTCGACCTTTATGGTTGAAATGACAGAAACTGCAAATATTTTACATCAAGCGACAGAGCAGAGCCTCGTTTTAATGGATGAGATTGGCAGAGGCACGAGCACGCTTGATGGGCTTTCTCTCGCTTTTGCTGCTGCAGAGTACTTAGCTCAAAATATAAAAGCTTTTTGTTTGTTTGCCACCCATTATTTTGAATTGATTAGCTTGGCGGAAGAAGTTGCCGGCATCAAAAATATGCATTTTGATGCAACAGAGCATGGTGACAAAATTATTTTTATGCATGTGATTCAAGAAGGTCCGGCTAATCGCAGCTATGGTATTCAAGTGGCACAGCTAGCCGGCCTGCCTCGATCTGTTATTCAAAGAGCAAAGCAAAAATTAACTAGTCTCGAGTTAGAGAAAGTCAAGCCACTAGCTCATGATTGCGCTGTAGAGCAACCCAGCCTGCTTAGTAAACATCCTGTCCTCGATCTGTTAGCCAGTATCAATCCCGATCAGCTTTCACCGCGAGAGGCGCTGGAATGGATTTATCAGCTGAAGTGTAAAAGTGGATAAGGAAGCGGACTTGAACTTGAATGAATGGAAGCTCAGATGGATAATTTAAGGGAAGATACTAGCACTGTTCTCAGTAGAATAATGATCATTCATGAAAACACCCCAGCATTTATAGAATGTCTTGAAATACTCTCTTATAAAGCGGTGATGGAGAGCGATATTTTTGCTAAACAATACTTCGATCAGGTATTTGCGGAAGATAAAGGAGAGGGTTATCGGATTCATGATGGAGAAGAACTACTACTTATTCCTCCTTCGCGCGACCCTTTTTCCCTAACTGAACAGCAGCTCGACAGACAAGCCATTTATTATCTTCATTATGAAAATGAAAATCTGGGCAGCTTTCGGAAAAATTTAAAAGTACTCAATCTGAATGTGCAGCTTAAAATTATTCAATATCTTATTCAAAAAGTGGCGGAGACAAATCATTTTACAAAAGATATTGAGCTGGAAGTGATTATTCAATACTTCGATCCTAAGCAGATTTTTGAATCGCTTGATCTCCTCATTAAAAAAATTATAGGAAGAGAAGTTTGTCTCTCCAGTTCTCAGCGCGCAAGCATTCAGGCCTTATTAATCAATTTTTTAAGAAAAACAGAAACAGAATTTCTGGTTCAAATTGAATTGAACAAGAAACTGGCTGTCTTCAAAGAGGCTTTGCACGTGGAAGGTGGAGCTGCACCCTATCGCTTCGCCATGTTAGTTGAAGGTCTGCAGTTTTTTACTCGGTTGGATATGAAAAAAAAGCTATTCTTAGAAAACTTAAAAGTTTATTTGGCAGTTCATCAAGAAGAGTTTAGTCGCGCAGAGCTTTTAGATCTGTTTAAAGAGTTACAAGTGAGAGAGGGACCGCTATCTTTCATTCATATTCAAAAAAATCCGCGTTGGGATCGGTTTCGAACCTTGTTTAAATCTTGTTGTGGTTCTGAAAGAGATCAATTTTGGCATACTACAACTTATAACAAAACACTAACACTCTTAATAAAAAGCTATTTGCTTTTAGCTGAACCCTTGCCTTTTAGTCGAGTGGGGGAAGAATTTACTTTGCTCAGTTATGCAGAGAGGTATTTACCTTCGTCTTCGCTTTCAGTGGAACTCTTTTCAAAAAACTCTCAGCTGATGGCGCAGCGTTTTTAAGCCGAGTTCTCAAGCTCATCCCTTAATTGTTGCACCGCTTCTTTCTCTAATTCTTGCCATTGTCCTCGCCCGAGGTTTCGGGGAAGAAGAAGGGAGCCAAAACGAATGCGCAGGAGTCGGCTAATTTGTAGTGCTTGCGATTCCCACAGTCTTCGTACCAAACGATGACGGCCTTCTTTGACAATGACATGAAACCAACGATTTTGTCCTTCGCCCGGAACCTCGGTCAGACTTTCAAAGGCGGCTAGGCCATCGTCTAATTGAACCCCTTCGCGTAAGCGTTGAAGGAGGGGCTGAGTGATCTTCCCACGAACCCGTACAGCGTATTCTCGCTCTAGTTGTGCCCGTGGATGCATTAATTGATTAGCTAATTCTCCATTATTAGTAAAGAGAATTAAACCCTGGGTGTTAATATCTAAGCGTCCTACTGCAATCCAACGACCATTTCGCAATAAAGGGAGATTTTCGAAAACTGTTGGTCTTTTCTCAGGATCCGAACGCGTGCAAATTTCGCCCTCGGGTTTATTATAAAGCAACACGCGGGTTTTGATGGAATAGCTTTTAACTAATTGAAGTAGCCGTCCATCGAGGCAAACAGCAGCCTCGGGTGTAATGCGCTCGCCAATATGAGCTAATTGGCCCTTGACCGTGATTCGACCGGCGCGTATCCAGTCTTCAATTTGACGGCGCGAACCGAGGCCGGCATTTGCTAAGAGTTTTTGAATTTTTTCAGACATGCTTAGGCTGTTAAGTATTCTTCTTCAGGTTGTTGTTCATCGGATTGGTTTGTTTCTGCTGAGGGACTTGCCTCTGCAGAGAGTGGAGGATCAAAAGTTAATTGGACCGGTAAGCTAGCTTCCGCTTCAAGAGCAGGTATGTCTGTCAAGGAAGGTAATTCGCGCAAGCTTTTAAGATTAAAATGATCCAAAAAGGTTTTTGTCGTTCCATAAATAGCTGGTTTTCCTGGAACCTCTTTGTAGCCAACGAGACGTATCCATTCTCGTTCTAAGAGGGTTTTGAAAATAGATGAGCTCACACTCACGCCTCGAATATCCTCAATTTCAGCGCGTGTAACCGGCTGTCGGTAGGCAATGATGGCGAGTGTCTCAAGAAAGGCACGAGAATAGCGGGGCGGTTTTTCTTCCCAGAGTTTGGATAGCCAAGGGCAGAGGTCAGTTCTGGCTTGAAATTGAAAGCCGCTTGCTACTTCTTTTAAGTGAATACCTCGATCGTTGTAGCGTTGCTCGAGATTTTGCATCACTGCGCGTGTTTCTTGTGTAGAGGGCCTTTCCTCTTCGGGAAAAAGCTTTTGCAGCTCTGCAATGGAGAGAGGCTGGCCGGCAACCATCAGGGCTGCTTCAAGGATCTGTTCTAGTTGTTCAGAAGTCATTGTCGTCATGGGGTTAATACTAGCAAAATAGCTGCTTAAGTTCTAGTCAAAATTGGCTTTGCTAACTAGCATTGCATCTCCATAACTATAAAAACGATATCCTTCCCTCATGGCTTCCTGATAGGCTTTGAGGATCGATTCTCGACCGCCGAGGGCACAAACCAGCATGAGTAGGGTGGATTCAGGAAGATGGAAGTTGGTGAGCAGCAGATCCACACAATGAAACTTAAAGCCCGGATAAATAAATAAATTGGTGTCACCTCGGAAAGGCTGAATTTCACCGCTCTCACTTGCGGCTTCCAGGCTGCGAGCTGTCGTGGTACCGATTGCAATAATACGCCCGCCCCGAGCCCGAGTAGCTTTGACTTTTTCGCAAAGGGCTGCTGAGACCTCGACAGCTTCCGCATGCATGATATGTTCTAAGATCTTAGTTGTTCGAACAGGTAAAAAAGTACCGGCTCCTACATGCAAGCTGAGAAAGGCAAGTTCAACGCCTTTTTGTCGTAATTTAGCCAAAATAGCCTGGTCAAAATGTAAGCCAGCAGTTGGTGCTGCAACAGAGCCTTCTGGTTCAGCATAGACAGTTTGATAACGCTCTTTGTCTGTCGCTTCTGCAAAACGATGTAAATAGGGTGGTAGGGGAATTTCGCCCACCCGTTTTAGGAAGTCGAGTAGGGAAGTATCGCTTTCACAAGCTAATACAAAAAGCTTGTCATGACGGCCACAAACTCTGAAACGAAGCTCACTAACTTGTAAATAACTATCTACCGCAGGTGCTTTACTCGCACGTACATGGGCGAGTATCCTGCTTGCATCCATAATCCGTTCAACCAAGATTTCTACTCGTCCACCACTTTCTTTCTGTCCTCGCAGGCGAGCGGGAATGACTTTGCTATTATTAAAGACGATTAAATCTTTCTCAGAAACTAAATCTAATAAATCAGTAAAATAGCCATGTTTCAGCTCGCCCTGTGGCCCGACTTGTAATAAGCGACTACTGCTCCTTTTTTCGAGTGGATAGCGAGCAATGAGTTCTTTTGGAAGCTGATAATGGAAGTCGGATAAATGCATAGTGGCGTATCTTAATGCAAAAAAGGTGCTAACGAAAGCAGGCTTTGAATTTACATCCTTGACGCTAGCCTGAAAGCTGACTACGATTCAAAGATCCTTCATTGAGAATGTAAACCCTATCATGGTATTAGAAGCGGCCCGCAACCTTGTCCAACCTGAACTGGCAGCAACGGATCAATTTATTGTGAGCCAATTGCAGTCTGAGATCCCACTCATCAATCAAATGGTTGAATATATTTTACAATGCGGCGGCAAGCGCATTCGTCCTTTAATTGTACTTTTAAGTGCAAAAGCTTTTGATCATCGAGATGAATACCCGATTCATCTCGCAGCTGTTATTGAACTGATCCATACTGCGACCTTGTTACATGATGATGTGGTCGATCATGCGAGTTTGCGAAGGGGGCATAAAACAGCCAATCAGGTATGGGGAAATGAGGCAAGCGTGCTGGTGGGCGATTTTCTGTATTCGCGGGCCTTTCAAGTGGTGGTTAATTTAGGCCGTCAGTCCATTCTCGATCTCTTTGCGCAAGCGACGCATTATATGGCTGAGGGCGAAATTCTACAGTTAGTGCATGCCCATAATCCTGATACCACCGAAGCTACTTATTTTGATGTGATTCAAAGAAAAACAGCAAAATTATTTGCTGTTGCAGCTGAGTTGGGGGTGATGAGGCAAGAAGAGGATCAAGAGGCGATGAAGACGATGCGTTCCTATGGAAGGGATCTTGGGCTCGCTTATCAGCTGATCGACGATGTCTTGGATTATAGTGGAGCTTCCGAACAAACGGGTAAAAATGTCTGTAATGATCTTGCCGAAGGGAAAATGACGCTCTTGATCATCGAGGCGCTCCGTAAGGGTAGTCAGGCGGAAGCTGCTCTATTGCGGGCAGCCATTGAATCCGGAAAAACCGATCGGATTGAGTCTGTGCTCGAGATCATTGAATCAACCGGTGCTATTGAGTACACTGCGGAGCTGGCAAAGCAATATGCTCGTAAGGCTTGTTCTGCTTTGGTCGAGATTCCCGCCTCACCATACCGAAAGGCCTTGCACGATTTGGCTGAATTTGTCGTAGAGCGGTCATGCTGATTAATAACGGGGTGTAGCTCAGCTTGGTAGAGCGCTGCTTTCGGGAGGCAGAGGCCGCAGGTTCGAATCCTGTCGCCCCGATTCCCTTCGCTTAAAAGTAAAAGGATGTCACATGAGCAAAAAATCAGAATGGCGAGAGCTCCCTATTGAGCAGCTCGTTCGTGGACGTTATCAACCGCGTCAACATTTCGATCCAAGCCAATTACAAGAATTAGCTGATTCGATTAAGACCACGAATGGCTTATTGCAGCCTATTGTGGTTCGTCCTTTCGAAGGTGAACAATATGAAATTATCGCAGGCGAAAGACGCTGGCGTGCCGTACAACTGGCTGGCTTTGAAAAGATCTCTTGTTTAATTGTTCATTATACCGACAAACAAGCCTTGCAAGCGGCCATCATTGAAAATATTAGTCGAGCCGATTTAAATCCTATAGAAGAAGCAGAGGCCTTTCAAAAACAAATTGATGAATTTAATTATTCTCATGAAGAAATTGCGGCCGCCATTGGCAGATCGCGTGTTTCAGTAACGAATGCTCTGCGTTTATTAAAAATGGATCCGCGGGTAAAAGCTTTTCTCAGTGCCGGCCAATTATCAGAAGGACATGGAAAAATTTTGGCAGGCTTTTCTTGGGAACAACAATATAGCTTAGCAGAGCGTTGTATCACTTATCATTGGAGTGTGAGAAAGTTAGAGGCAGAGGCAAGAAAATTACAGCCCTCTCAAGAGAATAATCCTTATAGCGATCCCAATGTTCGCCACTTAGAGACAGCACTCTCTGAGCATATCGGTAACCGCGTTTCGATTGAATGCGAGGACCGTGGCGGCGGTTATGTGAAAATTCGTTTTAACAATATTGACGAATTAGAAGGACATTTTTCTAGGCTGGGTTTTCGCTATGGAGCCTAGCTGCTAGGTTTATTAACTCAGATAGGCTATTATTTACCCTAGTTAATGAGGCAGAGATCGATACAAACCATGATAAACCTTTCTTTAGCGCAACTAGCTGCTATTTTTGCCAATGAAGTGTCGGCAGCCGATCAAGCGAAATATCGAGAGCAAGCTTTTCGCGGGGTGAGTACCGATACGCGCACACTGCAAGCAGATAATTTATTCATTGCCTTGGAAGGTGAAAATTATGATGGTAATCACTTTGTGGCAGAGGCGCAAAAGAAAGGAGCCGTCGCTGCGCTTGTAAAGAATCGTACTACTTCTTCTCTCCCACAAATTCAGGTTTCTGATACTGTCCAGGCTTTTGGCACCTTAGTGCATTATTGGCGAAAACAATTTAATTTACCGGTTGTGGGTTTAACAGGCAGCAATGGAAAAACAACGCTCAAGAATATGATTGCTTCCATTCTGCGGGCTGCTTGTGGTGAGGAGAACGAGGCTGTTCTTGCAACTGAAGGTAATTTTAATAATCATATTGGCGTGCCTTTAATGCTTTCGCGTCTTCAAGCAGCTCATCGTTATGCTGTCATTGAAATGGGGATGAATCATTTTGGTGAAATCGCTTATCTCACGCAAATGGTTGCTCCGACCGTCGCTATTATTACTAATGCGGCGCCTGCCCACTTACAAGGGGTTTCTGATCTTGCCGGTGTGGCAAGAGCCAAAGGAGAGATTTTTTCTGGTCTGTCACCAACGGGAATAGCTATTTTAAATAGAGAAGATGCTCATTATGCCTATTGGAAGGGCTTGATTGGTCAGCGGGCTTGTCTCACTTTTGGCTTTCATTCACCGGCCGATGTTTATGCGCTTATTCATCCTGCCTCTGATTCTTTAAAACAAAGGATCACCCTCGTTACGCCCACTGATCGAATTGAGGTAGAGCTTCCCCTTCTCGGACAACATAATGTGATGAATGCTATAGCAGCAACCGCAGCCTCAGTGGCTTTGCAGATCAAGCCTTGCGCGATTAAAAGCGGTTTGGAAAAGGTAGAAGCTGCGACAGGACGCTTACAAATGCATAGTTTTGCGCGAGATATTCATCTCATTGATGATACCTATAATGCTAATCCCGCCTCTCTGCAAGCTGCGGTCAAAGTGTTGGCTGCTTTTTCAGGCAATAAAATTTTGATTCTGGGCGATATGGCTGAATTAGGCGATGCTGCCTCCGATTTTCATGCGGATATGGGCAGGGCAATTCGTGAAGCAGGTATTGATCAACTCTTCACCTATGGAGACTTATCAGAACAGATTACTAAGAATTTTGGTGAAAATGCCTATCATTTCCGAGATCAACAGTATTTGGTAGCTACTTTAAAACAGCAGGTGCAACCCCACTCGACTTTATTGATAAAAGGCTCGCGTTATATGAAAATGGAGAAAGTAGTAGCGGCCTTAAAAGAAGTATTGCAGTAAATAAAAGAGCGAGCCCGTACACCATGACTATTAAAACCCCTATCACCCTTGCCTATGGCGATGGTATAGGTCCCGAAATCATGAGAGCTACGCTGAAAATCTTAGAGCTCGCTGGTGCCCAGTTGGCACCCGAGCTCATTGAGATTGGCGAAAAGGTCTATCTTCAGGGTACAACTACGGGCATTCCAGAGTCTGCTTGGCAGTCCCTCAAACGGACTAAGGTTTTATTAAAAGGCCCGATCACGACCCCACAGGGCGGTGGCTATAAAAGTTTAAATGTCACGCTGCGTAAAACCTTGGGTTTGTTTGCCAATGTGCGTCCTTGCATTTCCTATTATCCCTATGTACCAACTACCTGTCCTGAGATGAACCTGGTAATCGTGCGAGAGAATGAAGAAGGAACTTATACGGGAATTGAACATCGTCTAACGGATGAGGTGTTTCAATGCTTGAAACTGGTAACCCGTCCTGGTTGTGAGCGCGTCATTCATTATGCTTTTGAATATGCGCGCAAGCATAATCGCAAAAAAGTCACCTGCATGACCAAAGATAATATCATGAAAATGACCGATGGTATTTTTCATCAGGTCTTTAATGAGGTAGCTTCTGAATATCCCGATATTCAGAAGGAGCATTATATTATTGATATTGGCGCAGCGCGTTTAGCCTCGAAGCCTTTTCTTTTTGATGTGATTGTCACGACTAATTTATATGGTGATATTTTATCGGATATTGCAGCAGAAATTGCTGGTTCTGTGGGCTTGGCCGGTTCTGCCAATATTGGCAATCATGTAGCGATGTTTGAGGCTATTCATGGTTCGGCACCCGATATTGCCGGCAAGAAATTAGCGAATCCTTCCGGGCTCTTGCATGGCGCTATTCAGATGCTAGTCCATATCAACCAACCCGAAATCGCCGCCGCTATCGAAAATGCCTGGCTCAAAACCATAGAAGAGGGTATTCATACAGCGGATATTTATTCTGTCGAACGAAGCAAGAAAAAGGTCAATACCGATGAATTTGCTGAGGCCGTCATTAAACGCCTTGGTCAAAAACCAAGCCATTTTAAGCCTGTTTCCTATCAATCCGTGCCGGCTAAGATCGAATGCTATGGTGAGGCGAAAAAAATAGCAGTGAATAAAGTATTGGTTGGCGTCGATCTCTCTCTAGATAACCCCAAGCTAAGCCTTGAAGCGCTGGCAGAAAAATTAAGCAAACTCAAAACGAGGCTTCGTTTGGTTGTCATCGCCAGCCGTGGCCTCAAGGTTTGGCCTGATAGCATGATTGAAACGCCTTATATGCAACATTGCACCTGCCGCTTTCAATCCTCAATCGAGTTAACCAACCTGCCTGCTGTTTCTCAGGAAACGCTTATTCAATTAATGCAGGAATTAACTTCCCTCGGACTTGATATCGTGAAAACCGAAAATCTTTATACCTATGATGGCAAGCCGGGCTTTAGTTTAATGCAGGGACAGTAGTACTACCTCGTAAAACTTTCTTGAAAAATAATTTAAATTTAATCTGTTACAATTGTTGCAATAATCTCAAATTGAGATATACTAGGAGCTAAGCTATGCATGTAATTACTAAAAAAAGAATCGTTGAGGCAAAGAAAAAATACCCTCATTCTGTTTCAGCCTTAGATGGTTGGTATGCGGTGGTTAAGAAAAATAACTTCCTTAGTTTTGCTAACTTGAAGCAGGTTTTTAACACAGTTGATAAGATAGGCAAGCTTTATATATTTGATATCGGCGGTAATAAATTGCGACTGATTGCAAGTGTCCATTTTAATCGTAAAAAACTTTATATCAGAGCTATTCTAACTCACGCTGAATATGATAAAAGCAAGTGGAGGAATTAATATGACAGTTTTACACCAAAAAGATGCTCTTAAGAACACACTGAAGCATTGGAAATATATTGCTCATGAAATACATGAGCCCTTGAATCTCATAGAGTATGACAGATTATCAAAAATTCTTGATAGGTTGTTAGATATGGTTGGAGAAGACGAAAACCACGAATTAATAGGCCTTGTTGATTTTGTGAGCTTAATGATTGAACGCTACGATGAACGTGAAAACGATCAAGTCAAAAATATTTCTGGTATTGCTGCTTTAAAATTTCTGATGGAACAGCATCATCTTAAACAAGCTGATTTACCAGAAATAGGTAGTCAAGGCGTTGTTTCTGAAATTTTACAAGGTAAGCGTAAGTTGAATCTAAAACAGATTAAAAAACTCGCTAAACGCTTCCATGTTTCTTATGAGACCTTTATTGATTAGTGATTTTGTATGCCGCTTTTTGTAGACGGTCAGAAATAGCCTCCCAGGCTGGATCAAGAGGAGGTTCTTCCACAACTATTTTTTTAAATCCCTGTTTATCCAGAGTACGCAAGGTGAGATATAAATCATGTGCATATTGTTGTGCTTGGTTTGACATCTGAATCCACTGAATTCCCTCATAGTGAAGGAGGGGATTTTTTCTGACTAAACAGGCTAAGGGCAAATCTTTGGGACAGAGTTGATTTAAAAAAGCTTCAATTTCTGTAGAAGAAATTAAACTTAAAGGCGTTTCCGGCGCATAATGCACAGGCTCCATGCCAGGAACACGGGGCGCCTTGTCATAGGAAAAGGAAACAGTTTGATGAAGAACCTGTTCCAATTGCAGGGCCGTAATCATACCGGGCCGCAAAATGACAGGTCGATCTCGACTTAAATCCACAATAGTGGATTCGAGGCCAACTTCGCAAATACCACCTTCTAAGATACAAGTGACTTGTGTACCTAATTCTTCGCGAACCGCTTGGGCGCTAGTCGGACTAAGGCGCTTAAAACGATTGGCAGAAGGTGCTGCCAGGCCATCACCAAAGGCACGCAATAGAGCTTCTGCCACAGGATGGGCTGGAATACGAAGTCCCACCGTATCCTGCCCGCCCGTAAGCAGCTCAGGCAGGCCCGGCTGTTTTTTTAAAATCAGGGTTAAAGGACCCGGCCAAAAGGTCTGTGCAAGAAGCAGGGCTTCCTCAGGTATATCTCGTGCCCATTCCGAAAGCTGTTGCGTGGAAGCAAGATGCACAATTAAAGGGTGCGTAAAGGGGCGGCCCTTGGCCAGAAACACTTTTGTTAGTGCTGCAGAATTGCGCGCATGGGCTCCTAAGCCGTAGACGGTTTCTGTCGGAAAAGCAATTAACTCTCCTGCCCGTAAGAGTGTAAGTGCTTCATTAATTTCAATTTGTTTAATGTTTTTCATAATTTAAGTAAATGAATGAGCATTTATAACATTTCAACTAGTAAACTGTACAGTTCTTGTTAAAGTGATACAATATAGACCTAAAACATTATTTTTGATAATTTTATGTATCATACTATTTTTGCTATCAATAAACACAAAAGACGAACTCAAAAGCTTCCTCAAAAAGTGGATGACTTAGGCAATGAAAGAATAGAAAAGGCCTTAGCGCAAGATGAGGTTGAAGAACTTCAATACCTTGCTTCCATCAACCCGAATCTGCTCTTAAAATATATCGACAGGAACAACTACGATATTTACCAAAGTGCAGTACAGTTAGACGCTCTTTTTTGTTTGCAATATTTATTTGAGCTAGCTTACCCGCGAGCTTTTAGGCTCGATGCTGATGGCAATTCTTTGTTGCACCTAGCTGCAAAAGGAGGAAAGCCTAAGGTTTTTAGTTTTCTCATGGATGAGCTCTTCGAACATCTGGGAGCACAGCTCAATAAAAAAGACGAAGCTCTTCTCGAGCTAGCTCAACAATCAGGTAATAGAGAGCTTTTGGCTCTGCTCTACCAACACCAGGATCCCAGGACCTTGGATATTTTGCCCTGTGGTTTAAGCCAAGACTCCTTTATTGAAGAGGAAGGTTTGGCTGTCAAGGGACTGGCTCTGATGTTGCATTACTATGTACGAAAAAATCAAAATACACCTGAGCTATTTTTTGTTCAAAATCAAAAGGAGGATGGAGCGGCTCTCGCCAAGCTTTTTGATCTTTTTGTGAATGCCGATCACGATAATCTTTTATTGTACTATGATAAGGGCAGGCATCGTTTAGTTTATAAGTGTGAAAAATTTCAAGGACAAGCCTATATTTTTGTGTTGGATCCCTTGTCATTCTGGAGTGATAAAAAAACTATCTTTAAGCTCATGAAAGCGAATTATCCTCAAAGCTTAGCTAAATTGACATTTTGCATTAGTGAAACAAGACAACAAACTGCAGAATGGGGTTGTAGATATTATAGCTTAAAGAATATTAGCCTTTTGATAAAAACTCCTTGTTTTTATGCAGAATTAGAAGCTGGAAAATATTTTACTAAAACAGAAAAAGAGCAAGATCTCAGGCTGTGCTATTTCTTTCTTCCAGCCCGCTTCATGCATTTGACAACCTCGCCCAAGCAATTGGCTCAATACACGACAAACTATCCTGAAGAAGCAAGAAAAATAGTAAGAAAAACCAAAGAAGGCGTGGAGCAAAATTTAATGGAATATTGTCTTCATCCTCGCGATCGTTATGGCGTCAAAACACCGCGGCTTGTTAAAGATCTTAATTATCATCCGAAAGAGGAAGAAAAAGAAGAAAATATTCCAACAATTCCCAAAAATCATTCACTTGAATTTTTTAGATATAAATACGATGAGGTCATCCAATCCTTGATGGATGAA
This sequence comes from uncultured Coxiellaceae bacterium, assembly GCA_964466595.1. Taxonomy (GTDB): domain Bacteria; phylum Pseudomonadota; class Gammaproteobacteria; order DSM-16500; family DSM-16500; genus JABDGC01. The sequence goes on from CAYXNR010000009.1 coordinate 20,993, forward strand.
TTTTCTAAACATGCCTTAGCATGCATCATCACCTTTTATGATGCTAGACAGCTTAGGCTAGATCCTCAAACTAAGCAAATCTACAATCAACAAATACTGCGAATTAAAAGCCAGCAGAAAAAAAATACTTATTTCTTTCTACCGCGAGCTGGAGGTGTAGCTAATAGAAATGAGGGTAAAAAAAGCCTAGACCCTAGCTTAGCTTATTAAAATAATTTTTTTCTATTCAAAGCCCATGGTTGTATACTCTTCTCCATAACCCGGTAGATAATACGCTTGAAAAGAGGTGGCTATGAATTTGCTCTTTGATTTCGATGGAACGCTAGTAGACAGCTTTTATTGCTTGGTTGAGATAGCCAGGCAATTAGCTGATGAATTTCAGTTTAGAAAAATAGAAGAACAGGAAATTGAGGAGCTGCGGAATTTATCTTCACGACAAGTACTTCAATTTTTGAAGATACCCTTAATCAAGGTGCCGCTTTTAATTACAAGAGTGCGAAAATGTCTCCATGACAAAATAAAAAGCTTGGCGCCCGTGCCCCAGATGGGGCTGGTTCTCGAGCAGCTCGCAAGCTCACATACGCTCGGAATTTTGACCTCCAACTCAAAAGAAAATGTTTCTCTCTGGCTAGAATACAATCAATGGCAGCATTTTTTTAAATTTATCCATACCGAAAATCATTACTTGTCAAAAAAATATTTATTAAGAAAAACGCTCGCTCGTTATCAAATGAAGCAGAGCGACACTTTTTATATTGGTGATGAAACTCGTGATATAGAAGCCGCCCAAAAAAATCACCTTCAAGCGATAGCAGTTAGCTGGGGTTATCATTCTGAAAAAGTGCTACTTACAAGCAAACCGACTTATTTGGTGCATAAACCGGAAGAATTGCTAGCCCTCTTATCTTAAAATATTTATTATATTCATATAGTTAAACAAAAATGTTTGATAGTGGTTAAAATACCACGTAAAATAACCACTATGTTATCTGGATTAATTCGATGCCTATTTTCCAATATATTCCGCGAAAGCTTTTTACTATTTTAAAGCAAAGCAAAAAAAGCATTTTATTATTAGGCCCGCGGCAGGTCGGTAAGTCAACTTTAATGGAAAATTTAAATCCTGATCTGACTATTAATTTAGCACGTGAATCAACCTATCTTGAATTTGCAAGTAATCCTTCTGCCCTGGAGGAGCGCCTCACTCACTTAGGGCAGGGAATCATTTTGCTGGATGAGATACAAAGACTTCCTTCCTTATTGAATACTGTTCAGGTGCTCCTTGATGATAAAAACAAGTCTTATCGATTCTTATTAACCGGCTCCTCCGCCCGAAAGTTAAAACGAGGGAAGGCTAATCTCTTGCCGGGCAGAATACATAGTTTCCATTTAGGGCCCTTAACTTGCGAGGAATTAAATTTTGAGGTGGATATAAAATCCTTGTTAGCCTTTGGAAGTTTGCCGGGTATTATAAGTGAGCCAGAATTAACAGAAAAAACCTTAACCTTAAAATCATATGCAGCGACCTATTTAAAAGAAGAAGTGCAAGCCGAAGCGCTTACAAAAAATATTGAGGGATTTTCGCGCTTTATTTATGTTGTCGGCGCGGCAACCACGCGTTTTTTAGATTTATCTAAATTAGCATTGCAAGCCATGATTCCAAGACAAAGCGCGGTTCGTTATTTTGAAATACTCGAAGATACGCTGATTATAAAACGCTGTGAAGCCTTCGCCAAAAGCTTACGCAAAAGATTAATCCAACACCCGCGTTATTTCTTTTTTGATGTGGGCGTGCTAAATGGCTTGCTGGGAAATTTTATTGTTTCGCCTGATCGGATTGGTCTTTTATTTGAACATTTTGTGTTTAATCAATTAAATGAAATAGCTGCTTCTAGGAATGAAGATCTGCGTCTTTCCTCTTATCGTACAGAAAATGGTGTTGAGGTTGATTTTATTGTAGAAAGAAAAAATGAAATTACTGCGATTGAAGTGAAAGCTTCTAAAACGATTTTCCCGCAAGATCTTCGTGGATTAAAAAGTTTTATGGACTTTCTTGGTAAACCGGTGAGAGGCGTGGTTTTATATCTTGGTGAGCATCCAAAAATAATGGATAGGATTGAAATTCTTCCTTGGATAGATTTCTTCAAGGAAATGGTTTCATATTGAAAAAACGGCAGAGATCGCTGGGTGCCGGCTAAAAACATGCTGGACGGGACCTGGGTATAAGGACTCTATTATGCTAAACTAGCTAAACAGAAGGTGTTCAAAGATGCAGCAGCTAGCTGAAATTATTCCAATAGCCAAGGTTCGCGGCGAAGCCCTAACGGTTCTTCCCCAAGATCTTTATATTCCACCCGATGCAATGGAAGTGGTACTTGAGGCCTTTGAAGGCCCCTTGGATGTACTGCTTTATCTGATTAAAAAACAGAATATTGATATTTTGGATATTCCAGTTGCAGAAGTAACCCGCCAATACATGGAATATGTAGATTTTATCAAAGGCTTATCTCTTGAATTGGCAGCTGAATACCTGGTGATGGCGGCGCTTTTAACTGAAATTAAATCGCGTATGCTTTTGCCCCAGCTAGAAGAGAATAATGAAGAAGAGGATCCGCGTACCGAATTAGTGCGTCGTTTGCAGATTTATGAGCAATTTAAAAAGGCCGCTGCTTCCCTCGATGAGCTACCCCGTCAAGGGCGAGATACTTTTACGGTTGTGACTGATACCAGTAATATGCCAATTATTAAACCCCTACCCCAGGTTCATTTGAAAGAGCTCGTTTTTGCCTTGATGGAAGTATTAAAACGAGCGGAACTTCTGACTGGTCATAAAATACAGCGAGAGGGATTTTCTATAAAAGATCGCATGTCACAGATCTTAATACGCGTACAGGAAGCCGAATTTGTGCCTTTTACCGCACTTTTTACTGTAGAAGAAGGTCGTCTTGGCGTGGTGGTTAGCTTTCTTGCTATGTTAGAACTCTTGAAAGATAAGATTATTGAATTTGTTCAAGTCCTACCTTTTGGGCCTATTCATTTAAAAGGCACTCTTCACGAGAAGGCCTTACTCTAAAGCCAGAAGAAAAGCGCTTCTAAATCTTAAAAGTCGCTATCACCGGCGCATGATCAGAAGGACGTTCTGCGCCGCGAGCTGTTGTATCGATCATACAGCAGAGGCATGTGGAAGCCAAAGCTTTGCTCGATAAAACGAGATCAATACGCAAACCACGATTTCGTATAAATGAATTGAGCCGATAATCCCACCAGCTAAAATGCTGATCAGCTTGCTCATGTAAACGAAAACAATCCTCTAAGCCGAGTTCAAAGAGGGCATGCAGCTTCTCTCGTTCAGGCTGACTAAAAAGCACCTGTCCTTCCCACAAGAGTGGATCATGCACATCACGTGCTTCTGGAGCAATATTGAAGTCGCCAAGCAAAATAAGTTGCGGATGAGTTTGTAATTCCTGAGATAGAAAATTTTTTAAATGATCAAGCCACCTGAGTTTATAATTATATTTTTCAGAAAGAACACTCTGGCCATTGGGAACATAAATATTCCAAATTCGAAGAGGACCAAGACTCGCGCCGAGAACCCGTTTTTCATTCGGGTCCAGTTGGGGAATGACTTTTTCAATGTTAGTGAGTGTTTGCTTACTCAGTATGGCCAAACCATTATAGGTTTTTTGGCCATGAAAAATGACCTGATAACCACTAGCCTCTAAGGCCTCAGCAGGAAAAAGGTCATCACTCACCTTGGTTTCCTGCAAAGCAAGCACATCTGGCTGTTCTCGACTGAGCCAGCTTAGAACCTGCGGCAAACGAACCCGCAAAGAATTCACATTCCAGGTAGCGATTTTTAAAATCATAAACTATAGTACAAATCAAATTCCTTCGGATGAGTGGTCATACTGACACTTGTTGCTTCTTCCCTCTTCACCTCAAGATAGGCCTGAATTAAGTCTTGAGAGAATACCCCTCCTTCCAACAAAAAGGCCTGATCTTTTTCAAGATTATCCAAGGCTTGCTCCAGCGAAGTGCATAAGCTAGGTAATTTTTTCACCTTTTCGGGGGCTAAGTCATAGAGATTTTCATCAACCGCTTCACCGGGATGAATTTTATTTTTGATACCATCCAATCCTGCCATTAACATAGCGGCAAAAGCTAAATAGGGATTGGCCATAGCATCTGGAAAACGAGCTTCAATGCGGGTTTCTTTTTTATTGAAAGCATGCGGGATACGAATGGCTGCTGAACGATTGCCTGCGGAGTAAACCATGGTGACCGGTGCTTCATAGCCAGGTACTAAGCGTTTGTAGCTATTGGTGCTTGGATTTGTAAAAGCATTCAAAGCTCGTGCATGCCTAATGATTCCGCCAATATAATAGAGAGCGGTTTGTGATAGGCCGGCATATTCCTGACCACTAAAAATATTTTCGCCTTCTTTGAAAAGAGACTGATGACAATGCAAGCCGCTACCATTATCGCCGACCAAAGGTTTGGGCATAAAGGTTACAGATTTTCCATGCGCATGTGCGACATTATGAACAGCATATTTAAAAATTTGCATTTCATCGGCTTTGATCAAAAGCGTATTATAACGAGTGGTAATTTCATTTTGATTAGAAGTGGCGACCTCATGGTGGTGTACCTCAGGAACGAGGCCCATCGAAGCAAGAGAATGGCACATCGTGCTACGTAAGTCGTGGGAAGAATCAACAGGGGGAACAGGAAAGTAGCCGCCCTTAATACGTGGGCGATGTCCCATATTGCCATCTTCAGAACGCAGTCCCGTATTCCAGGCAGCTTCTTCAGAATCGACTTTGTAAAAGCAGCCATTCATGCTCAAATCCCAGCGGACATCGTCAAAGATAAAAAATTCAACTTCTTGACCATAATAGCAAGTGTCAGCGACCCCCGAGGCCTGCATATAGGCTTCGGCACGTCTTGCAACAGAACGCGGATCGCGTAAATAGGGGGCCTTGGTCAGCGGGTCGTAAACGTCGCAGCGAATAATCAGCGTAGGGCTATGACAGAAGGGGTCGAGGAGGGCTGTTTCGGCTAGAGGCATCAGAATAAGATCAGATTTGTTAATTACCTGCCAGCCGCTCAAGGAGGAACCATCGAAGATCTTGCCATGTTGAAATAGGTTATCCTCTGCTTTATTACTAGGCAAGGTGACATGATGTTCTTTGCCGCGAAGATCAGTGAAGCGAAGATCAAGAAATTCGATATGATGTTCATCGATCATTTTTTTTATATGATTCGCCATAGCTCACACCTCGATAAAAATGAAGGGATCATTCTAGCGAATGAAAAGAGGATTGACTAGGGGCTAAATGGCTGCTTGATTTTAATTCTTGCTTCCTGAATTTATTTTTTGAAACGTGTTTTACCTTGGAGACTCTGAAAAACAGCGCCCATAAATTGAAGCAAGTTTTTCAAAATATAATAAATGGCTACTAAGCCAATGAAGGTAGGGATAATGAGTGGGAGGGTAGAAACCCAATTATGACGCAAGACTAAAACGGCTATTTGCGGTGCTTCAGGCTTATACCAACAAGTATAGGAAGAGCCAAGCTCAAATTGATTCAAGGTTTGTTCTTGAAGTTCCTGCTCATGGAAAAAGCTTTGATTGAGGCCATTTCCAGTTACCCACCTTTGATAGGGAATATTATTGACTGTATAACTGATCAGGAAATCAGCTCGATAACCATGTACGAGTCGGGTTTTTTCAGATAATTTTTTAGAAACGACTGTACAAGCAGTTTGAAGAAAATTTTCTTTCACCTCTTTATCGGGGAGAATGTCATTATTGTAAATAATTTGAGTATATTCGATGCAGATAATAAGAATAAAAATTTGCACCAAAAAAACCAACACTTGATAAGTAAAGAGAGGAAGCACACTCAGATTTCGGCTTGGTTTTTTATTTTTCTGATCCATGAAAAGCTTTCGTCCTAAAATTAGTGTAAGTATTCGGTTAACCTGGAGAAATTGTCATTCCGTTGTCATTCCGGCATGCTTTAAGCCGGAATCCAGGGCTTGCCTGGATGCCAGCTAAAAGCGTGCCGGCATGACAGAGTAAGGGGTTAACCAAATATTTACACAAGTCATCCTGAGCCATACACAAGGTCACCCTGAGCGTAGCGAAGGATCGAGTAAGATTCTTCGCTACGCTGCCAAGTCAATCAGCCCTCATTTCTAATTATTCTTCTAATTATTTTGGCATCGAGCAGGAACTGTTTCCGCATTTGCCACAGCAACCACTGAAGCATTTGAGAACCATTCCGAATAGGTAGCCATATATAAATCCGAGGACAAAACCCCACAGTCCACCTGCAATCCCACCTAGAAAAGAGGGACCAAAACCATGATATATTCTTGCAGATTGATCTATAACAGCTAAACCATACCCGAACAACCAGCCGGCCCAACCTAAGACCAGCATAAAGATAGCGTTGGGAATACCAAAAGCCATGCCAAATTTCACCCCTTTCCTTGAGATGCAACATTTACTGGTTTCACATTTTTCACATGAGCCGTGCATACGATCACCTCCCTTGTTTAAATAAGATCTTGAAAGATTTATCCTTTCTTCAAGCCCAAGCTTCCTATCCATCTTTATTATATACGTATTTAACTCAGAGAGGATATAATTTTTTGTAATAAAAACAATTACCTAAAAAGTTTTGCTTGTTTCTTCCAAACCTCTTTGCTACTTTCTTTTACCTCTAGATGGAGAGTGTGAGATGTATATTCAAGGTTTATCTGCTCTTATTTTAGCAGGCTTTTTTTTAACCTTTTCTTTATCCCAGGCTGCCGAGCCCCGTAATCTCGATCTGCTTAAACAAAAATTAATCCATTATCACGATTCAGGTGAATATCAAAAAGATGTGGCACGAGTAGTCCAACAAGCGAAAGCTTATTTGCAAGCCCGTTTAGCTAAAAATAAATCGAGGCATCTCAATCAAAAATTAGCGCTTATTTTAGATGTCGATGAAACAGCCCTGTCTAATTACGCTAATATGGTAAAATTAAATTTTGGCGGTACGGTAAGCGAAATTGAGGTGATGGAAGGCAAAGGCACAGATCCTGCAATTATACCCACACTAGAACTCTATCAATTCGCAAAAGACAAGGGCGTCGCAGTTTTCTTTATCAGTGTTCGTAAAGAAAGCTATCGCGGAGCGACGGTCGCTAATCTTGAAAATACAGGCTATAAGGGTTATGACGGACTTTATCTGCTACCAGAAAATTTTCATGAAAAATCATTAACAGCATTTAAGATCAAATTTAGAAAACAAATTACTGAGCAAGGCTACAATATTGTTCTCAATCTTGGCGATCAAAAAATGGATTTACGAGGCGGCTATGCTGAGAAAGCTTTTAAACTGCCCAATCCTTTTTATTTAGCTTCTTAATGCCGTCTCATTCTGAGAAGAAAAAAGGCTGAAGATAGTTGCTTACTTGCTCTCGCAAATCCTTTGCCTCGCTATCAAAGCATTTGGCTTCTTTAAAGCGTCGCAACCAAGTAAGTTGTCGTTTAGCTAATTGCCTTGTGGCAATAATTGCTTTTTCTTTCATGGCCTCAAAGCTTAATTCTCCAGAAAGATATTCCCAAGCTTGGCGGTAGCCGACAGAGCGGATAGCGGGATTTTCTAAAGAGAGATCTCCGCGTTGATATAAATGTTTTACTTCCTCTAGGAAGCCTTGTTCTAACATGGTTAAAAATCTTTTTTCAATACCTTGATGCAAAGACTGACGGTCACCAGGATTTAAGATGAGCGAGTGTAGTGGATAGGGAAGAACTGTTTGCTCCGCTTGCAATACTTGCTGCTCTGTAAGGGGTTTGCCGGTTAAGGTGTAAACCTCGAGTGCGCGTTGAATGCGCTGACTATCATGAGGATGAATGCGTTTCGCAGCTTGAGGATCGATGCTTGCTAATCTTTCATGTAAAGCCGTCCAACCTATTTGCCTCGCTTCTTGTTGAAGCTGGCTGCGAATCAAGCGATCTTGTTCTGGTAGTGGATCTAGACCATAATGCAAGATGTGAAAATAAAGCATCGTACCGCCGACCAAAAGAGGGATCTTGTTCCTATTCAGGATGTCCTGTATTTCACGAAGCGCTTCTATTTGAAAATCGCCGGCAGAATAACTGTCAGCCGGATCACGACAGTCTAGCAGACGATGTGGGGCGATACGCAAAAGTGGAGCAGAGGGTTTGGCGGTGCCAATGTCCAGTCCACGGTAAACCATTGCAGAATCAACGCTAATAATTTCGCAGGGAAAACGCTGAACGAGTTCCACTGCTAATGCAGTTTTGCCGCTTCCAGTCGGTCCCATCAAACAAAGAATAAAGGGCTGGGGGCTTGCTTGCATCATCACAGCTATCGACCGTACATTTTAGGAGCAGGGTCAAGGTTGTCGTCATAACTGCCTTGAGGCACAGGAGAATAATCAGCTGCGGGATAAAAAAATGTTCCCTGCGTATTGGAAAGAGTTGGTTTAGAAAACCAACCATAGACCGAGGACCTTACTTTTTGGTAGGTGAAGAGAACCGTATTAACCATGGTTTCCGCAGCAATGATAGCGAAGGTCGAGGTCAGGGCAGGTTTCTCCTCGCCGAATACTCTTTTAGAAAAACCGAGCACCGAGAAAGTACGACTGAGATTACTACCGAAGGTAATGAGGTCTGCTATTCGATTGCTGGTCTTCGTGTCTTGAATAGCAGGAGCTGCTTCTTCCTTTTCTTCAGAATTTATTTTTTGCCAGACAAGCTGATTAGTTATACGAATTTTTTCGGCTTCATAAAGTGGGCCGGCTGTTAAACCAGCACCTAAAAATAGACTCAGCGCAGTCATGAAAAAGGGTTCGTCAATTAGATAGTGCATTAATAAAGGAGCGAAAGCGCTATATCCTAAATAAAGACCTATCAGCGTTCGAAAAGCGAGTTGCAGGGCTAAGCTTGGATCATTTTTGAGGGCATAAGCGGCACCCTTGGCTTCTAAGACCTGCTCTTGGAAGAGTCTTATTTTGAAGGCATCAATATTGTGCTTTAAGTCTTCGCTGAGATTTTTTTCGAATTCAGCTTTATATTTATTAAGCTCGTTAGGAGACATGACAATATTCAAACTATCGATGTCATTCCTCATAATTGAAGCGATGACAGTCTGGGGCTTAGTTTTTCTGTTTTCTCTGAGCCAAGCTTCAATTTTGAGATGATCAGCCAGATAGTAATTATAGGTTTGAGGATAACGAGAGCAAAGCGTGTGCCAAGCTGTAAGCGTTGCTAGTATAGCTGCTAAGCTAGCTGTTGTGTCTTGATCGAAGCCCAATAATTTTTCGGAAGCGGCAGAAGCGAGGTAATAAAAGCTGAGTGTACGAATGGTAACCGTGCTGAGACCCTGTATCGCGATTTGAAGTCGAGTGGTGAGATGCAGGTGATGAAAGCGACTGAAGAGCCAAGGACTGCTTTCAGGCTTATTATTCCATAAGTCTTTCACACCCTGTAGCCAAAATTTTTCAAAATTTTGATAATAATCAGGATCGGAAAAAAGAGAATAATAACGATTTCCGCCATAGGCAAAGGCTGCTGCAATACAGAATTGTGCGTTGACCGATAGTAGAGGCATCCAGGCAGGAATAAGGATTTCTCCGAGGGCCGGCAAAAAAAATTGAACGGGCTCATAACCCGCGATGATATTGGCGGCAGCACCTAATAATAAATTATGCGTATATAAAATCGTTTTATTGAAAGTCCATTTCACGATAGTTTCTGCAGCTTGTCTTGGCTCCTCTTTTGCTTGTTCGATAAGTTCTTGGAATTGTTCTTGATAAGAATCACGCGAGGCATAGTCTAGTGTTTCCTCAATAGCTTTTTTCGCGGCGGAAATAACTGTTAAATTAAAAGCGAGATCAATGAGCGCAAGTGGGGTACCGATGGCTAAGCCTAGGGTATTGGAAACTAAGGCATGTTCATCGAAGAGTCTTGCTAGATTTTGAATACCGTCGCGGCTGGTGACAATTTGAAGAATGGAAGAGGAAATATTTGTGAAAATAGCAAAGCTGTTGTTAAGTCGGCGAGCGAGATTACTGTAATAATAATCGCTGATTAGTTCATCAAGCTCTTCAGCAGGTTTCCCATAACGCCTTACCATCGTTTTAATTTCCTGCTCGGTAAAAAGATGGAGATATTGAAGTGGCTCGGGAGATTCTGGGAGCTGTCCTTCCTCTTCATGCTGAGCAAAGGGATCTGGAGTTTGCGAAGATTGGGGGTTCATTGGGAAAGCCTGCTCAAAAGAATCGGGTTCATCGGTAGACTGGGTTGGATGATTCTCTTCCTCAAAAGGAGTGCTAGACTGAGATGAATGTTCAGCGTTTGCTGTTGGCTTATATTGGAGTGTAGCGCGTCGTGGTTTTATTCTGGTGTGACTCATCTTAATCTCCTCTTATGCGCGAATCGTTATTTATATAATGAAGACTCTATGTTTACGATATTTTATTAAATTATTCAAATAATTTGTGATCTGAAAAAAATCAAAATGACTACCTGCCTCGCAAAAAAAGTTTATCCAAGTCTTCTAGGGAAAGCTGCATCCAAGTCGGACGGCCGTGATTACATTGGCTAGCGTGCTGTGTTTTTTCCATCTCGCGCAGTAAAGCATTCATTTCGGAAAGACTTAAATGACGTTTAGCATGAATGGCTGCTCGACAAGCCATGGTGCCGAGTATTTTATTGGTCAGCTCCTCTGTTTGAGTTGTTTGAGCATTCTCCTTTAAATCACTTGCTAAATCTTGGATGAGTTGTGGAAGATTAGCTTCTGCTAAGAGTTGTGGAATTTCCCGAATAATAATACTTTCTTTGGAAGCAGTTTCAAAGCTGAAACCACTTTGTTGAAAAAGCTTTTCATGCTGTACTAAAGAATCCACTTCCTCTTCACGAAGCCTGAGGGCAAGTGGTACAAATAAAATTTGCGATGGTATTTTTTTGTTAATGAATTCCTTTTTGAAACCTTCATATAAAACGCGCTCATGTGCCGCATGCATATCCACAATAATCAAGCCCTGCTCGTTTTCAGCTAGAATATAGATGTTACGAAGCTGTGCCAAGGCAAAACCAAGCGGCTGAAGATTAGGAGGTTCTGTCAACTCCTGCCAGCTAGAATCCAGAAGCACTTTCGGAAGCGCTTCTTCTTTTAGGGTGGCAGCGGGCGCAGATTTTTCCTCTTGCAGCTTTTTATATAGTGAAATTTGTTCTTGCACTTTAAAAGGAGCATAGGCCGGGCGTGAGGCGGTTTTTGTGGGAAAGTGTTTTTCAAGGGCTAGTTTCGTTGGTGCTGCTTTTTGATCTGCTCCCGGCCGCAGTTCAGCCAAAGCATCATGAATCGAATGACGAATAAAATCATAAATGAGTCGGTTTTCTCGAAAACGCACTTCATATTTGGCAGGATGTACATTCACGTCCACTTGTTGAGGATCTAATTCAAGAAACAAAACATAGGCCGGGTAGCGATCATGGTATAAAACATCATGATAAGCAGAGCGAAGTGCTTGATTGAGCATTTTGTCGCGAACCATACGTCCATTCACATAAAAATATTGTAGATCAGCTTGGCTGCGAGAAAAGGTGGGAAGACTAATCCAACCAAAAAGACGAAGTGGTTTTGCTTCTGCTTCGATTTGCAGCGCTTGTTCTGCAAAACTTGCACCGCAAAGTGTGCTTAAGCGTAGGCGACGATTCTCTTCTGTGGGAAGGCCACGGTAATGACGAATTTGCCGTTTATTATGACTCAAGATGAAGTTGGTCTGAAAAGAACAAAGCGCGATGCGTTTAACTATTTCGTCGATGTGATCGAATTCTGTTTTTTCACTACGCAGAAATTTACGCCGAGCCGGTGTATTGAAAAACAAATCCCGAATTTCAAGCGTGGTGCCCAGTGGATGCGCAACCGGCAGCGGTTGAGGATTCTCATGCAGCCCTTCAAGCTGTATTTGCCAACCCTTGCCCTTTTCTTGAGCAGATGACAGCGTGAAACGAGAGACAGAGCAAATACTTGCCAAAGCCTCGCCCCGAAACCCCAAGCTAGCAATTTTCTCCAAATCATCCACTGCTTTGATTTTGCTAGTCGCATGGCGGGAAACTGCCAATAAGAGGTCTTCAGGATGAATACCCAAACCATTATCACGAACACGAATCAAGCGGCTGCCGCCTTGTTCAATCTCAATTTCAATTTCACTTGCCCCAGCATCCAGACTATTTTCAAGGAGTTCTTTTACAACAGAAGCGGGGCGTTCAATGACCTCTCCAGCAGCTATTTGGTTAGCGAGTAGCGGTTTGAGCTGCTGTATTCTTGGGTTCATGTGAAATCCGGCTCCGAAAATTGGGGGGATTATAACATTATTAGCTCGTGCTTTGAATGAGCTGATAGTCGCAGCAAATTAATGTTTTTGTAAGTATTTGGTTAATCCCTTACGCTGTCATACCAGCACGCTTTTAGCTGGCATCCAGGCTTTTACCTGCCCTGGATTCCGGCTAAAAGCATGCCGGAATGACAACTTCTCCAGGTAATACTTACATATTTTTAATACAAATCACTAAGCAGATCAGCCTTTTCTTCTGGAATAAGAACAAGATGTCGATAATTTTTCTGTGGATCAAATTTGCCAATGATCTTTCGTTTTCTTACTGTGTTCTTGGAAAAGAGACGTGATATTAAACTACAGGTTTTTTTATACAGGCTCAGCTCTTGAGGGTTTCGTGTAATGGCCTGAATAAGATAAGCTTTAAACACCTCAGGAAATAAATTATTTGTTTGAAATTCAGCTTTGGTTATTTCTTTATCCCATTCCATAAACACAAGAGGACGAAATTGGCTGATAGAATGTGCTAGACCCCTAATCACCTTTGCTTCAAAGCCCTCTACGTCTATTTTTATAAAATCCAGACGCGAAAGCGCATGTTCATCTACAACCTGATCGCCTATGCGTACTGTTGCCTCCTCCGCAATAAAATTTTTATTTTTGAGTTCAGGTACAAAAGAGGTTTCAATATTACTTTCCGTATTTCTATAGAGAGTCAAACACTTATTTTCATTAGACAGACCATAGTTAAAAATTTTCCACTTGTCTAAGTGGTTTAAAGACTTGGTTTTTTCAAGAGCTTCCGCAAGCTTGGCCTGCGGTTCAAATAAATAAACCTGGTGGCTGTAAGGACTCATGCGTAAAGCATGATTACCAATACTTGCGCCAATATCAAAAACAACAGGGTTGTGAAGCCTAGACAGAATTTTTTCAATAAAATAGAGTCCCGTTTTGTCATACAGTCCCTTTTGTAAAATAGTTTTACCAATGACATCCTGCGGGTCTAAATATATTTTTTGCTGGTAATGGTTTTCTGCAATAATGAAGTTATCAGAATCGGCCATAGTTTATGAGGTATATTTTAATTGTTATTAAGCTAGCATGGGCGTAGTTGTAAGACAACAATATCATCTTGCCATTTTCCTTGAACACTGCTACCAAAAACAACTGCTCTAATAGCATTAATCAAGCCGTTTGGTACAAAACCTCTTACTAGTTTAAATTCTTCATCTTCTCTTAAATAAATGGCTGTATGGCCAGTAGCCTGATAAGTTCCTCTTGAAAATGCAAAGGTTCCTGTTCCGGGAACAGAACTATTACGATTAGGTGCTTGATATAAGAAGCTTGTTTGTCTTGGTGAAGCGACTATCCCAATAGCATATTGCTTTTTGTTTTTTGGCATAGAAAACCTCTTTTAGTGTGCTTGTCTAAAGTAGTATTAAAAAAAATTATGTTTTTATTATGAGTTGTTTATTTTATAACCATATGATTTTAATTATCTTTTAAAGAGATTGAGAGCTTGAATAGGCTTTGCAAAAAGATGTTTCTAGTGTAGTTGCTAAATGAGGCTGTATTTGATCGTTAGTGGTAAAATCGCTGCTTGTGTTATCCTTCAACCTGGAACGAGCTTCCAAGTTGAAGGATAACACAAGCAGCGATAAAATAACCTATCATTTGCAAAATGTCTCAAAAAGTGATAAATTTTGCAAATGATAGCGCAATATTCATCTTTAATGGAGTATACCGCCGCTCTTCAAATAAGTGGTCGATATACTTTTACCCACGACGAAGCGCAGGCTGCTTTAAAAATCACTCCGCATGCCTTTAGGTTGGCTGCTCTTAGATTAGTTAACAAAAAACGGTTAATGCGGCCAAGGCGGTGCTTTTATGTCATTGTCCCGACGGAGTATCAGGCCGAAGGTTCGCCGCCGGTGACTTGGTATATTGATTCCTTGATGAGGGATAGTAAACAAGACTACTATGTGGGATTGTTATCGGCAGCCGCTTTGTATGGGGCGGCTCATCAGCAGCCACAAGTCTTTCAAGTCATCACGAATAAGCCCATGCGTCCTATCGTGGTTGGTCGTACACGAGCACAGTTTTTGACAAAAAAAAATATTACTTCATTAAACTATCAATTAGTCAAAACGCCCACAGGTTATATGAATGTGTCAACGCCTGAGATGACTGCGTTTGATCTTGTGCGCTATGTAAAGTCCGCAGGTTATTTGAATCACGTTACAACTATTTTAAGTGAGTTGCAGGAGCAGCTTGATCTTACACGCTTTACTCAACTGCTAGAAACAGAGCAGCTAGAATTAAATTATTTGCAGCGTATGGGGTATTTATTAGAGATGGCTTCTGCTCATGAAGATATTCTTATCTTGCTTAAAAACTGGATAAAAAAGCATGGTGCTCGTTTTATTCCTCTGCGTTCCGATAAGCGCTATAAAAAAGCAGTTAAAAACAAAGATTGGCATTTGTTTATTAATGAACAAATAGAGAGTGATATATGATTCCACAAGCATTTATAAATGAATGGCAGCAGTTTGCTCCTTGGTTGAGTGAAGCTCAGGTTGAGCAAGATTTGGTATTATCTCGAGCAGTAATTGAAATTTTTTCACACCCGTTACTGGCAAGTACTTTGGCATTTCGTGGTGGCACCGCTTTGCATAAATTATTTGTTCAGCCAGCCGCGCGTTATTCCGAGGATATTGATTTAGTCCAGATTAATGAAGGTCCCATTGGTCCTATCATGGAAGCTTTGCGCGAAAAATTGAATCCATGGCTTGGGGAGCCCCGATGGAAAAATAACAAAGGGCGCGCCATTTTTGTTTATCGCTTCGATTCCGAGAGTCAACCAGTAACCCCTATGCGTTTAAAGGTTGAAATCAATACTCGTGAGCATTTTTCCGTGCTAGGGCTAACAAAAAAATCATTTGAAGTTAAAAGTTTGTGGTTTTCTCAGCAAGCGATGCTTACAACTTTTCATTTAGAAGAATTACTAGCAACAAAGCTGCGTGCGCTGTATCAGCGCAAAAAGGGACGTGATTTATTTGACCTTGTGGTGATTTTGAAAAAATTTCCTGAATTAGATGTGGTGAAAATGTTGAAATCCTTTGAGCGTTACATGGCTTTTGATAAAACCAAGGTGTCGCGTGCAGAATTTGAATTCAACTTGGCAGGCAAGTTAAATGATGAGGCTTTCATTAAAGATATTTTTCCACTGTTGCCTAATTCAATGATTCCCGCACATGGCAATTTTCCATCTGAAGGTAATGTGATTCCCTATCATCCTCTTAATGAGGTTGCTCATATACGAGAGAGAATCATTAGTCAATTACCTGGCGAGGGTTGGAAAGGAAAAATAACTTGAGTGAATGAACTTAAAATAGTTCTTTTTCAAGAGTTCGGGGCATTCGAGACATTTCAGGAGCACCGAAGAATCTTATACGGTGGCTATGGGTGGACTCGAACCACCGACCTCAGCATTATGAGTGCCGCGCTCTAACCAGCTGAGCTACATAGCCAAATAGAAAAGCAAATCCTAAAAGTTTCTTAGGGGAAGGTATTTTCAGAGTTTTTGCTTGAGATTGCAAGAACCTCTTGCTATTTATCCTCATCTTTTAGCAGCTTTACTTTATTCACTCATGACTTTCATCATCGTATAAGGATTATAAACTTCCGATTTAAATCCAAATTTTTGATAAAGCCCATGTGCATCTTCTGTCATGAGAAACCACCGGAAAATTCCTTTTAAGTAGGGATAGTCGAGAATATATTTCATCAGCGCTTTACCCACCCCTTTTTTTCGATGGCTTTCGTCGATAAAGACATCCCAGAGCGAGGCAAATTCTGTATAGTCTGTAATAACTCGAGAAAATCCGACTTGCTTGCCCTGATGAAGCACCACAAAGCAAATTGAGTTTTTAATGATCAAGGGAAAACGTTCGGGCGGAAGACCAGTAGAATAGCGTGAGGGCGTACAAAGCAGGTTATATATATAATTTAAATCTAATTTCTGTCTATCAACACTTAAAATATAATTCTGATAGCTCAAGTCAGGGTAGCCTTGTCTGTAGGTCATAATTTTTACAATTTCCTTATATTGGCAAAAAGTAGTAAATTGTGGGACTTCAGTATAAAATAAGTGCGCTTAAATATCCAACGAGGATGAGGTCAAAATATGAAAAAGTTAATTTCTCTAGCGCTGATCATCTGCTTAGGCGCTTTGCTGGGCTGTGCTGATTCAAGCGTTACCAGGCAAGACGTGGGCGTTATTTCCGGCGGTGTGCTGGGTGGTTTAGTAGGAAGTCGCTTTGGTGGAGGCTCCGGGCAGGTTGCTGCTATTGCTGCTGGAACCCTAGCCGGTGCTTTTATCGGTGGTGCTCTCGGTAAAAATATGGATGATAGTGATCATCTGAGAATGTCTCAAAGTTTAGAAAAGAATCCTGTGGGCAAGCCAGCCTATTGGCAAAATGCTCGAACAGGTGCCGCTTATACGGTAACGCCTGTGAGGAATGTGAGCTATGCGGGTAATCCTTATTGCCGCGAGTACCGTACAATAGCCAACATTGCCGGCAAGAGACAGCAGATTTACGGAACAGCCTGTCGTCAACCGGATGGCTCATGGATGACACAAACTAGCCAAGAAGTATAAACAGCTAGGCAAGTCAAAAAAAAGCCCGCTTTGAGCGGGCTTTTTTGTTGCTTTCGTTATAAAATGATTCCCATTGCATATTGATTGGGATAAGGGATGAGATATGAAGAATTGGATTTCTGCTGGTTTATTTATTTTTATAGGAACGAGTATAATAGGATGTGCTAGCACAAGCTCTTCAGAACATACCAATCTTCAGGCTTCTGCTCAGAAAGAAGCTCAGCAGCCGCTTAAAAACTCCCAGCCAGAAAAGCTCCGAGTTGCCTCCCTGCCTTCCACACAATGGTTTATAAATGACGAGAAACAGAAAGATATTGGTTAAAGAATAATAGAAGATGTCAGTCCATGTCTAAAACAAAAATAGCCTATGTCTGTCAGCATTGCGGTGCTCACTTTCCCAAATGGGCTGGCCAATGTACTGGCTGCCAGGCCTGGAATTGCCTGACTGAAGAGCTGATTCAAAGCACGCAAGCTCGTTATTCAGCTGTTGCCGGCCTTGATCCCCAAATGACAGAGCTTAGTAAAATTGAACAAGAAGAAGAGCTGCGTTTATCTTCAGGCTTAAACGAATTAGATCGGGTGCTAGGCGGAGGAATTGTGCTTGGCTCTGTGGTTCTACTAGGCGGTGATCCGGGTATTGGAAAATCGACTCTTTTATTGCAAGCACTCTCGCATCTCAGTCAAAAAAATAAGGTACTCTATGTAAGCGGTGAAGAATCCTTGCAGCAGCTTAGTTTAAGGGCAAGACGTCTTGGCTTGGGAAAGGAACCCTTATTACTGCTTGCAGATACCCAGATAGAACGTATCTTAAAGTTAGCCGCCGAACAGAAGCCTCAAATCTTAGTTATTGATTCTATCCAAACCGTGCACACTGAACTCTTGCAATCCGCTCCTGGTTCAGTCAGCCAGGTGCGAGAAACTGCGGCTCAATTAACGACCTATGCCAAAAAAACCAATACGGCTCTTTTTTTAGTGGGCCATGTTACCAAAGAAGGAACGCTCGCCGGCCCTCGAGTTTTAGAGCACATGGTCGATACGGTTTTATATTTTGAAGGGGAAGCTGATAATCGTTATCGGATGGTGCGCGCATTCAAGAATCGCTTTGGTGCAGTCAATGAGTTAGGTATTTTTTCGATGACTGATAAAGGACTGCGTGAAATAAGCAATCCTTCCGCCATTTTTTTGTCTCGTTATCCACAACCTGTTGCCGGCAGCGTCATTATGGCAACAAAAGAAGGTACCCGCCCTTTGCTGGTAGAAGTGCAGGCTCTAGTCGACCAAAGTCATATGGCAAATCCGCGTCGCGTGGGTGTCGGCTTAGATGCCCAACGCCTATCGATGCTTTTGGCGGTTTTACATCGCCATGGTGGAATTGTAACCTATGATCAAGATGTTTTTGTCAATGTAGTCGGCGGCGTACAGGTAACAGAAACAGCAATCGATCTCCCGCTGGTTTTAGCAGTTAGGTCAAGTTTAGCCAATCAACCCCTCCCACAGGATTTGGTAGTTTTTGGAGAAATTGGTTTAGCAGGCGAGCTTCGACCCATTCAAGGCGGCCAAGAACGTTTGCGTGAAGCCAGTAAACAAGGCTTAAGACGAGCTATCATTCCTTTTGCTAATGCGGCTAAAGAGCCCTTTAAAGATTTGGAAATTTACACGGCGCGTTCTTTGGCAGAGGTGCTTGAACTGGTGAAAAATTTAGTTTTGGCGCCTGCGCTCGTGGCGCTTGATCAGGGCTAGTCTATAAATAACCCACTGGAATAAGATTGATATCTTGAGTAAGAGGCAATAAATTCTCCACAAAACAAATCACGCCGCCGCTGCCAAGCTGTTTTTTATATTTCTTCAATACCTCAAATTGTCCTGCTAGATTACGATTCACCGTCGCGGCTTTTTTGAATTCCAAGGGATAAAGGATTTCATCTTGGACAATCAACAGATCAATTTCTTTATTGTCCTTATCTCGATAATAATATAAGGGCGCGCGTTTACCCTTATACCAATAGCTTTTGAGAATCTCTGTAAAAATGAAAGTCTCTAAAATTGCACCAGACATAGCACCGGCCTCGAGTGTTTCAGGGCTTGACCATTCAGTCAGATAGGCACACAAACCCGTATCCAGAAAATAGAGTTTCGGTGTTTTAATCAATCTACTGGTAATATTATTATGATAAGGTTCTAGCAAATAAATAATGCCGGAAGCTTCAAGAATCGCCAGCCAATTTTTCGCGGTCATCGGACTGATACCACAATCTCGCGCCATATTGGACAAGTTCAGCATTTGTCCCGTGCGAGAGGCGACGGCGCGAAGAAATTTCAGAAATACATGGGTATCGCTGACCTGAGCCATATCACGCACATCGCGTTGCAAATAGGTTTGAACATAAGAACTGTAAAATAAGTCTCGGTCTTTGTTTTCCACGCAGATTCCCGGGTAGGACCCACGCCAAATAAGACGATAGGCCTCCATCAAGGAGAGCGGCGGAGAAAGTTTCGCCCTCTGACTTAATTGTTCTTTAAGCGGCAGGAAAGGCGGAACAGCACTTGCCTTGCCTTGTTGTTCCTTAAGAGACAAACCCAGTAAATTCACAATACCGACTCGACCAGCCAAAGATTCTGATACACCCTTCATTAACTGAAACTTCTGTGAGCCCGTTAGCCAGAAAGCCCCTGGGGTTTTCTTTTTATCCACTATCATTTTGATATAAGGTAACAAACGAGGCGCATATTGAATTTCATCAATTAAAATCGGCGAAACAAAGCGCTGCAGAAATAAGGCCGGATCCTCATTCGCAAGCAGGGCAAGATTGGGATCGTCTAAGGTGAGATAAGTTCGCGTTTCCCGACTTAAATGCTGTAAGATCGTTGTTTTCCCCACCTGCCGTGGACCAGTAAGGAGCAAGACAGGAAATTGCTGGTTTGCTTGTTTGAGAAAGGCTTCTAAAGTGCGCTCAATATACATAGGGAAAATCATCGGCTAATTCATATTTACATTATAAATTAGCCGATGATCGATTTCATCTGAAATTTTTATATTTAAAAACAAATACTTACTCAAAATCTGGTTCGCCACGGCCAAACGCTTCGCTGTCTGCGACGAACCTTTTGATTAATTTACGCAAAGTAAGAGGCAGTGTTTGGGATAAGAGGGAGCACCGTTCAAAGAGATGCAAGGGGAAGAGTTTCTGAACCTTTCACTGCTTGATCTGCAAAAGAAATAGTCTTTAAACGCGCTCTTGTCGTGACCCTGCAAAGCAGTTCATAGGGGCTGGTATCGCAATGTTGGGAAACCGTTTCGATAGGAAGCTTCGTACCCCAAAGCGTTACCGTTCCTCCAATTTTAGGATGAGGGTGATCGCGTAAATCAATGGTAATCATATCCATGGAGACTCGACCGACTAGCGGACAGCGGGTTCCTTGTACCAAAACCGGTGTACCTGTTTTAGCAAATTGTGGATAGCCATCGGCATAGCCAAGCCCGGCTACACCAATAAGCATATCGGTGGGCGCGGTCCAGGTTCCGCCATAGCCGACTTGTTCACCTTTTCGAAGCTGTTGGATAGCAATCAGGTGGGTGCTGAGCGTCATGACTGGCCATAAATCATAATTCATGCCACTTGTTCCTGCAAAGGGAGACACGCCATAGAGTATCACGCCGGGTCGTACCCAATCGGCATGGGCCTCTTGCCAGCCTAAAATGCCGGCTGAATTAGCGATGCTGCAGGGTCCGGCTAGATTTTTAGTGAGGGTTTGAAATAATTGAAGCTGCTTCACTGTGGCTGGACTATTTAAATTATCGGCTTGTGCTAAGTGAGTCATCAGCCCAATTGGTTTTTTGACGATAGAACAATTTTGAAGCGCCTGATAGCGATGAACTGCTTCCTCAGGTTCAAAGCCAAGCCGATTCATACCCGTATTAATTTTTAACCAAACAGAGAGAGAATTAATTTCTGGGCGTCGTTGAAGCATTTCAATTTGAAAGGCTTGATGAATAACTAAATCAAAATTGTGTAGAATAGCTTGATCTAGCTCATCCTGATCAAGAACGCCTTGCATGAGTACAACCGGCTGTTTAACGAAGGCGCTACGAATTTGCAGGCCTTCTGCTAAAGAGGCAACGCCGAAAGCATCAGCCTCAGGTAGGGCCTTAGCAATATGCTCGATACTATGTCCATAAGCATTGGCTTTGAGCATAGCCAAAACAAAACGACCAGCGGTTAAGGTTTTGACGCGTTGAAAATTATGCCGCAAAGCCGGTATATCTATTGTGATATACGCTAAACTCATTTTTATCGACCTTGCCCAGCAAAATGCGGAGTAAAATTCTCAAAACGGGTATATTGACCTAAGAAGGTCAAGCGGAATTTATCGATGGGACCATTTCGATGCTTAGCAATAATGATTTCAGCGACGCCCTTGTCTGGGGTATTGTCATGGTAGACTTCGTCACGATAAATGAAAATGATTAAATCGGCGTCTTGTTCAATAGCGCCAGATTCGCGAAGATCAGACATGATGGGTCTTTTATCGGCGCGTTGTTCTAGGCCCCGATTGAGCTGGGAAAGTGCGATGACTGGTACTTTTAATTCTTTAGCCAAGGCCTTTAAAGAGCGCGAAATCTGAGAAATTTCCGCAGTGCGGTTTTCATTATAGCCAGGTACCTGCATGAGTTGTAAATAATCAATGATGATTAAGCCCAATTGCCCTTGTTCTTTTGCCACCCGTCTTGCTCTGGCGCGTAATTCTGCAGGACTCAAGGCCGGTGTATCGTCAACAAAGAGTGGGCATTCCGATAGCATGCTCACTGTTGAACTAATGCGAGGCCATTCCATATCAGACACTTTGCCGGTACGAAGCTTCAACTGATCAATACGAGATAGTGAAGACAATAAACGCATGGCGATTGCTTCTCCAGGCATTTCCATACTGAAGGTTAAAACCGGTGTACCGGCTTTCAATACGACATGCTCGGCAATATTCATAGCGAAGGTTGTTTTACCCATGGAAGGCCGACCAGCAATGATGATGAGATCAGCGGGTTGCAGCCCAGAGGTCAGACGGTCTAGGTCATTATAGCCACTGGAAATACCGGTAAGTGAATTATTCGAACTCGCGAGCGTATCCAAACGATCCATGGTTTTGCTTAAAATGGTTCGAATAGGGGTAGGGCCATCCACAGACGAGCCATGTTCTGAAATAGCAAAAACTTGACGTTCAGCCTCATCAATCAACTCGGTAATGGAGCGGCCTTCAGGATGAAAGGCCTTGCTTGCTATCTCTTGAGCTGTCTGTATGAGTTTTCGAAGTACAGAGCGTTCGCGAACAATATCAGCATAAGCAATGATATTAGCAGCACTGGGGGTGTTATTGGCTAACTCCAGTAAATAAACATCGCCGCCTGTTTTATCGAGTTCCTGTTTCTCAGCGAGGGTTTCTGTGAGAGTGAGTGTATCCACAGGCTTATTTTGCTCAATAAGCCGATCCATAGCGTTAAAAATAAGACGATGCTCATAGCGATAAAAGTCATCTTCTCGTATGCGATCTACAATTTGATCCCAAGCCCGATTATCCAGCATGAGCCCGCCTAAGACAGCCTGCTCTGCCTCCAGAGAATGAGGCGGTGTTTTCAGCGAATCAAGGTCCACAGAACGATTTTTATATTGTTTTTTTGAAACAAAAGTTGATTCAGCCATAGAAGCGAGATCTCTTATTACGCCTGCGACAATTATATAACTATGTGCCTGAATAATGCTATTCAAAAAATGTTTTAGTGATCAAGCAGGCCTCAGGTGTTGAGGCCTGTTAAGGTAATAAGATGAAGACAGGAAGCTGCTTAGGCTTCAGAGATAATTTGTACTTTTATGGTCGCAGTAATGTCACTGTGTAGTTCGATGGCGATTTCATATTCACCCAACATACGCAGAGCACCGGCAGGCAAACGGATTTCACGCTTTTCAACAGCCACACCAGCTTTGGCAAAGGCTTCTGCAATATCGCGGGTGCCAATGGAGCCAAAGAGCTTGCCTTCTTCCCCGGCTTTTGAGGCGATAATTAAGGAGCCCAGGCCTTCGATGCTTTGTTGACGAACAGCTGCTTCTGCTTGTTTCTGCGCTTGTAGTTTTTCAAGTTCGGCACGACGTTTTTCGAATTTTAGAATATTTTCTTTTGTAGCATACACGGCCTTGCCTTGCGGGATCAGAAAATTACGGCCATAGCCACGTTTGACTTTAACTTGCTCGCCTAAGGCTCCTAAGTTACGAACTTTTTCTAGTAAAATGACTTCCACTGCTACCACCTCTTCATAAACATGAATTAATCAATGAGAAAACCGTTTATTCAAGCGTCCGCGCCAATCAAGCCAAATATCGAGCAGCGCAGCCAGCGCAAGAAGTTGAAAAATTAAAGGTATTTTATAGGCTACCCACGTACCAATTAAAACCAGATAAAAAACCACTAAAAAAAGCGAAGTGAGACCCTTAAACTTATTTGCAGTGTAATGAACTAGGCTCAAACCTGCAAGACTGAAGGTCAAATATAAAACAGGTAATAGATCGAGCGCAAGAGCGATTTTAAGATAGGACAAGAAAAGCGTTGCCATGAATACGAGGCCGGCTACAGTGGTAAAGCGGATTTTATGTAATTCTTCTTTCAGGCGTTTGGGATCGAGAAGAGCGAGTTGCCACCATCGAGAAACAAAGAGTTGTAATAAAACATTGAATAAAAAAGAAGCTGTTAAAACCCCAGTGACATAAGGTTTGATGGTGTTTACAAAGCTAATAATTTCTGGCTCGAGAGCTTCCGTTGCTTCATGATTGGTATTTTCTTTATCTTTTACAAGCAAGGAGGAGGCGGAAGAGGGGGCTTCGAGGTTGGGAAAGATTTGTGAGACATGCGTGTTTAATTGCTTTTCCCACCACACTTCTAGCTTGGGATTGGCTAGATGTGCTGTGAGTACGATGATGAGTCCAATTAAGGTTGTTAATTCAAGAACAATACTCCAGCTATCAGTACGCTTTAAGAGAACAGCAAAGCCCCAGGTTAGAAAATTGCTAGCAACGATCAGCCCAAGGACCCACAGTCCATCCGGCAGGGGAACGACGGGTAGGAGTAGCAAGCAGGGAAGCGTAGCAGCAATAAAGACCCAAAAACCATCTAAGGCATCCTGGCTTAGGGTGACTAAAGCGGCCAGGATAATCCCGAGAGTAGGTCCGATAAACTGGATGAAAGAGACGACAAAAGCTATTCCGATTGTTCGAAAACGGCTTTTGAGAATAAAGTTAGTAAAAGAGCGAAGTGAGACTGGCATGTTAAGGAATTATTTAATGCTTATCGCAAAAGGGTAACAAGGCCAAGTAGCGAGCCCGTTTAATGGCTTTTGTTAATTGGCGTTGATACTTGGCTTTTGTTCCGGTAATGCGACTTGGAACAATTTTACCGCTTTCAGTGACAAAGCGTTTTAAGAGATAAATATCTTTGTAATCGATTTCTTTAATTTTATTGGCTGTAAAATAACAATACTTTTTGCGTCGAAATTGCGTGGCTGTTGTCATAATTAATCTTCTCCGGGTATTGAGGCTAAGTCATTAATTTGCTGCTTTGGCGGTTTCCGATACTTCTTTTCTGCTGTAACGGGCTTCATCGGTCTGTCGCCCTCTGCCCTGCGACGAAAAGCCGCCTTCGGAGCCTTCACGGCTGTCTTCTGCTTTATTTTCTTTTTCTTTCAAAAGAACAGAAGCTTCTGAAACAGCGCCTTTAACGCGCAAAATCAGGCTGCGGATAACGGCATCGTTAAAGCGAAAGGCATCTTTCATTTCTTTAAGCGTTTCATTGTCACAGGCGATATTCATCAGAATATAGTGAGCCTTAGAGATTTTATTAATAGGATAAGCCAATTGACGTCGGCCCCAGTCTTCAAGACGGTGAATTTTGCCTTTACGCTGGTTGATGATGTTACTGTAACGTTCGATCATCGCAGGAACTTGCTCGCTTTGATCGGGATGTACTAAAAAAACAACTTCGTAATGTCTTTGCTCGTTCATAATTTGCTCCCTCTGGGTTAAAGCCTCATCCCGCAGAGGGATTGAGGCAAGGAGATTGCTAAAAACCGACCATCCTACGCGAGAAACCGCTAAAATGCAAGAAGTAAGGCGCCTTTATAAGCTCGCTGCCTTCCCCTGTCTTAAATACCGTTCCTGCCGTCGAGTGCGGTCGCTGACTTTGCCAACCAGCTGTCCGCAGGCAGCATCAATCTCGGCACCACGGGTTTTACGAACAGTAGTATGCAGACCACTCTTCATTAAAAGCTTCTGGAAGTGTGCAATGGTTTCCTGTGAAGATCGCTTGTAGTTCGTATAGGGAAAAGGATTAAAAGGAATTAGATTGATCTTTACCTTCATCCCCTGTAATAAATTGATTAATTGCTTAGCATGTTCCGCGCGATCATTCACGCCATCGAGCATGACATATTCCATAGTCACTGAGCGGCGTTTATCATTTTTGAAATATTCTTTGCAAGCTGCCATCAAGGTCGCTAGCGGATATTTTTTATTCAAGGGGACCAGTTGATTGCGCAATTCATCATTAGGCGCATGAAGGGAAACCGCCAAGGCAACCTCACTCACTGCGCGTAATTGATATAAAGTGGGGACGACACCCGCAGTACTCACCGTAACCCGCTTTTTAGAAAGACCATAGGCATGATCATCTAACATGAGATTCAAAGCCGGTACTAGATTATCAAAATTGAGTAGTGGTTCGCCCATTCCCATCATGACCACATTACTCACGGGATGACTACCATTCACACGAAGCTGTCTCACAGCAAACCATAGCTGACTAATAATTTCAGCCGTAGTGAGATTGCGACTAAAGCCTTGTTTACCTGTCGAGCAAAAATCGCAATTGAGAATACAGCCGACTTGGGAAGAAATACATAAGGTGCCGCGGTTCCGTTCCGGAATAAAAACAGTTTCAATACAGTTGCCATCTTCCAAACGGAGCAGCCATTTTTCTGTGCCATCCAGTGCCTGATGATGATAGGCCACTTCTGGTATGCGGATTTCAGCAAAGCTTGCTAGTTTTTCTCGTAGCGTTTTGCTGAGATTGGTCATCGCCTGAAAATCGCTGAGACCTAATTGATGAATGCTTTTTAAGACTTGCTGCGCGCGAAAAGGTTTTTCTCCGAGTTCTAGAAAAAGTTGTTCCAGAGCGAAGAGCTGATAACCGAGTAGATTTATTTTTGGTGGACGCGCTGTCTCAAGCATTAGGGCAGATCTTTAATATTAACTGATTGAAAAATTTCTTCTGGCTGAAAGAAGAAAGCAATTTCCTGCTTAGCAGTTTCAGGCGCATCGGAGCCATGGACGGCATTATGGTCGATCGAATCAGCAAAATCAGCGCGAATGGTACCCGCTGCAGCCTCTTTGGGGTTAGTTGCACCCATGACCTGCCGGTTTAAAGCAATGGCATTCCTGCCTTCTAAAACTTGCACCAAGACCGGACCCGAGCTCATAAATTTGACCAGGCTTGCAAAAAAGGGTCTGTCTTTGTGAATGCCATAAAAAGCTTCTGCTTGGCTCTGGCTGAGATGCATCATTTTGGCGGCGGCAATACGTAAGCCGGTTTTTTCAAAACGACGATTGATTTCTCCAATCAAGTTTTTGGCAACAGCATCGGGTTTGATAATGGATAAGGTTCTTTCAAAACTCATACTATACTCTCCTCAAAGCGTGGTTTGATTTAAAGTTGGTCAGGAATTATAGCTATTTTATTGGGTTCAGGCTAGGGCGGCGATTTTATGCTGCCAGTTTTTTGCACGTTGACGCAATTCTTTTTCGTCCAGCGTCAGTAGTTCACGATTTTTTAAAAGACGTTTTCCCGCAACCCAAACATCGCTAACCTCTTGGCGAGAGGCGCAATAGACGATTTGTGAGCAAGGATGATAAAGGGGTTGCGTTTCAATGGTATCCAGTTGAATGGCAATAAAATCAGCTGCCTTACCAATCTGCAAGGTACCAATGATCTGATCGAGTCCTAAGGCCTTGGCGCCATTTAAAGTCGCCATTTGCAAGGTTTCTCCGGCGGAAAGTGCTTGCGGATTGTGGCTACTGTGTTTAGCTAAAAAAGTTGCTGTTCTCATTTCAGAAAGCATATCTAGATCATTATTACTGGCCACGCCATCGGTACCGAGTGCAACATTCAGTCCGCGTGCCCGAAAGCGCATGACAGGGCAAGTACCACTTGCTAACTTCATATTGGATTCTGGACAATGAACCAGCTGCGGTTTTCCTTCCTGCAAAATATCAAGATCTTCTTCATTGATTTGAGTAAGATGAATAGCAATTAAATTTGGATTGACAAGATCCAGCTCTTGTAAACGTCGCAGCGGTCTTTTTTGAGTTTCTGCGAGAGACTGTTTGATTTCATCCTCGGTTTCTTGCACATGCATATTTATTTTTAAGTGATATCGTTCAGCAAAATCACGTACTTTAATTAAGCTCTTTTCAGCGACGGTATAAATAGCGTGAGGGGCTAGCGTGCAGCCAATACGTTCATGATTTTTGTATTTTTCATAGAAATCGAGACCCTTAGCGAGATACTCATCTAGGTTTTGCGCCCAGGGCGTTGGAAAATCAAGAACGGTAATGCCAATTTGGCCGCGTAGGCCGGCTTGTTCAGCTGCTTCTGCAGTCGCAGGCAGGAAAAAATACATTTCATTAAAACAGGTGGTTCCACTACGGATCATTTCGGCTGTGGCA
The DNA here is from genome assembly GCA_964466595.1 of uncultured Coxiellaceae bacterium. GTDB lineage: Bacteria > Pseudomonadota > Gammaproteobacteria > DSM-16500 > DSM-16500 > JABDGC01. The sequence goes on from CAYXNR010000009.1 coordinate 48,770, forward strand.
AGTAAGGAGGCATCGTAGACTAAATCATGAGAAAGCCAGCTGCGTTCTGCCGGCCAGATATGATGATTGAGCCAATCCATTAAGCTTCGGTCATCTGCGAGGCCACGGAACATATTCATGCCAATATGGGTATGCGTATTAATTAAGCCGGGTAAAAGCGCATGAGAGGAAAAATGTTCTACCACGCGGGCAGTATAATTTTTGTCAAGGTTTTGACTGGGCAAGAGATCGATAATTTTTCCCTGAGAGATAATAAGGGCATGATTTTCTAAAAGCTGATTATTTTCACAGGGAATAATCCATCGTGCATGAATGATCTGATCGGCTTGTTTCATGATTCACTATCAGATATTCAGTGATAAAAGTCAATTCAGATAGACAGTCTTCCTCAAGCAGAGTTAAGATAAACGCCCAAGGAAAAAGGTAGAGGATAGAGGACATCCATGAAGGCTAGTAAAAGCTACACTTGTTTGATTTTTTTATTGCTTTTCTCAGCTCAGATTTTTGCAGCAATCCCAGAAGCTAATCTTTACCGGGTTATCAAAAGAAATTATGCGAATGAACCCGAACCGCAAGGCTTCACTATTTCAGCGCAGGATGAAGCCTTTCTCACCAAGCCAAACATTTCTACTTATACGCAGCTTCATCCCGAGAACCCCAAGGCTATCTATACGCTGCCACCCTATCCTGCCACTGAATTCCTGCCCAAATTAGGAAAATGGATGACGGTGATGGATTTTAATGGGCTGCCGAGTTATCTGTTTTCAGAAGCAGCCGCTCGCAGCTCCAAGACCACGCTGGTTCCTGCTCATTGGATTAGTCTCAAAAATACCAGGGGGCAGTATATTATCGAACCTATCAATTATATTTTGATTGTATATGATTCTCAGAACAAACCCCTTGCTAAGCTCAACTCCATTTTTCATCAAATTGGTTTTTCTGGCATAGCCGCTCCGCCTCAATATCACAGTGCCGGTTATTATGCCTATATCGGCGGGAAGCGCTTTCCCCAGTTAGTAACACCTGAAGGAAAAGCGCTGACTTATTCAAATGGTCATTTCCAATTGCAAAATGATCATTTAAGAATATTTGGCCTTTATCAGTTAAAGATAAATAAACAAGCGGTTGCTGTTTTTAGTGTAGCCATTTCAGAAGAATCGGGGCTCGCAGCGGAATTAGCAGGGCTCTCAGAAGAGCAGTTAAAATTGAAACTCGCTGAGATGGATCAGCAAAATATCAATGGTAGTTATTATAAAAATTACGGCCATCATTTCGTTTCCTTTGCAAATGCAAGAAATAATTTAGCGCTTGCCCTGATTAAGGCAGGCTGTAGCACCTATTATGCTAGCTTAGGTAATGTGGTCAATACGCTGGGCGAATCAACAGAAGATCATGACGGGAATGTTTATATCACTGTTATTAAATAGAATAGGCTTTGTGTTTTGAAAAAAATTATTTTCATTTTATTGCTCTGTTGTTCTAGCCAGTTATTTGCTTTCCAAGCACAGCAAAAAGCTAGCAACATTTTTGCTTTTGCAGATGTATTGTTTTGGAAAGCCGGCGTGAGTGGCTCCGATAATTGGTCTCAAGTTATTACAGCAGCAAATACTAATTTTCAAACAGCCACCATTAATAGCGTCCCCTTTCAATATAATACCGGTTATCGAATTGGCATTGGCTATACGAAGCCTAGTGAGTTCTGGGATGCGCTTTTTTATTTTACAAGTTACAAAAGCAGAGGCTTGAACCAGCAGACTGGGAATGTTTATGTGGATTATGTCGGTAATTTTTTTGTCAATAATACGAATGGGGGTTCCATTGCGAATGCACCTTATTATGGGATGGGTGCAATACAGTGGAAGCTTATCTTTGATACCCTCGATCTAGAATTGGGCCATAGTTTTAAAATCGATAAGCTCCTGAGTCTTCGTCCTTATCTGGGCCTCAAGACTGCTCTCATCAACCAAAGCATTTATACTGCTTGGTTCAATCCAATCAATGTCGCCACCTTCACGCAGGCTTCTGAGAATTTACAGAATAACTATTGGGGAATTGGTCCGGTCTTGGGGCTCAAATCAATTTGGCCTGTTTATCAGAATGAAGCGCGTTCCTTAGGTATTTTTGCGGATCTATCTGGCGCGCTTTTATGGGGGCATTGGAGTTTTGGTGATCACTATTCAAATAATTATCCCCTTTCAGTGACGGTCAATCACAGTGATCTGAATGGTGCTTCAACGATGGCAAGGGGACAAATTGGTTTGGAATGGGTAAGCCAATTTCGGACAGTAGATTTAAGTGCTCGCTTGGCTTATGAAGCACAGGTGTGGTTAAGCCAGCTTCAGTTTTACACCTATAACCAAGGCAGATTAAACAATTTAATGTCTTTACAAGGCGGTGTTTTTGAACTTTGTATTCATTTTTAAAGCAAGATTGACATGATGAAGAGAATATTGTTGACAGGGTTGTTGCTCAGTCTTTTGCCCCTCCAAGCTGGTGCAAAGCCCTTGTCTTTCTTTGCTGATTGGCTGCTATGGCAGGCTTCCGAAGAAGCAACGAGCTTTTGGGCAAATGGAAGCAGCTTATTTAGTAATCCAGCTGTTCTGAATCCGCCCAATCTCAACTTTGGCTATAGCCAGGGCTTAAGAGGCGGTCTTGCCTATGAACCCAATCAGCTTTGGAATGTGAAACTCTATTGGACCTATTTGCCGGCCAATCAAACACTCAGCATCAACACAGCTGATCAAGTTCTTATTCCTGAATTTTTTAGTGGCTTTTTGAGTCAAAATTTCTTTTTTGGCTCAGAGTTAAATTGGACACTTTATCTGAACACCCTTGATCTTGAAGCGAGCCATGAGTTTAGGGTCACCCCGGCCTTCACCTTGAGCCCTTTAATCGGCCTCAAAGGAGCCAGGATTAATCAAACGGTGACCTCTGCCTGGAATGCTCTTGTCTATGTTGCCCATGAAAATGTACTCCATCAATATTACGGTCTTGGCCCAAACTTAGGGGTGAAGGGAAGGTGGGAGCTTGGCAAGAATTTCAGTTTGATCGGGAATTTTTCGCTAGCCTTCATGTGGGGCACATGGAATATTGAAGATGTTTACACGAGACCCTCTGCTCTAGGCGGTTTGGTACAGCCGCTTACCATCACCACCTATCAAAATCATACCTCGCTCGATACGCTAGCTTTTGATTATTTTCTAGGTGTGGAATGGACCCATACAGGCAAGGTGACTGTTAGCGCTAAACTGGGCTATGAAATGCAATATTGGACCAATCAATTAAGAATCCCCACCTTTCAGTTGCTTCCGGTGCGCGGTGATTTGACCTTACAAGGTGGAACATGCGGTATTTATTTCGGATTGTAATGCTAGGTTGTTTTTTCTTTGCAAAAGCTGCTTTTGCCCTCCATTTTTTTGTGGAACCTTTATATTGGCAGCTGACAGAAACCGATGATTGGGCTTATCTGAATAATAATAATGCTGCGACCCAGGTGATTACCTATAAAACGATTTCTTTTCCTTATCGGCCGGGTCTGCGTTTGGGTGTGGGCTATGAGGGATTGTGGGATAGCAATTTATCTTATACGAATTACTATACGAATGCTAAGGATTCGGCCACAGGAAATCTGGTATCGTCCTATCTGGGGGCGACACTGGCCAAGCCGAGCGGCGGTTATTTTTATAATGCAGGACAGATTAATTTTTCTATTCATTATAACCTGGTGAATTGGGACTTTGGCAAACGCTTTCAGTTAAGGGAAGGGCTTTTGCTTCGTCCCTCAGTTGGCTTGACGGGCGGCTGTATTAACCAAAGCCTGAATAGTAGTTTTCAAGGAACAGTTTCTACTTCTGAAGATATCGTTAATAAATTTACAGGTCTCGGTCCGCAATTTGGCTTAGAAGGACAATTGACCTTTTTGCGCCATAATCATTATGAGTTTAGTTTACTAGCTATTTTTACTACTTCCTATTTAATGGGGCATTGGGTAATTAAAGACAGGGTGGTGACCACTAATCCAACGGCAAGAATCATTAATGTTCCCAGTAGAAATATGGGCGCCTTAGCTTTTCAAAGTAAAATCGGAGCCCAGCTTACTTACCAGAAATTTTCAATGAGTCTTGTCTATGAAATGAATGATTGGATCAATCAACTTCAGATCTATGATGATAATACCGGAACCCATACCAACGATCTCAGCTTGCAAGGTTTGAGTTTTAAACTGGCTTATCATTTTAGCTAGCAAAAGCATCAAGCTATCGCCTCGCTTGTGGTACTATATCTTTTTATAAAGAGAGAAAAGAGATGTCCCGCCACAGTGAAAATTTAATTTGGATCGATCTCGAAATGACAGGCTTGGATGTAGAGCGAGATCGTATTATTGAAATAGCAACCTTGGTAACCGATTCCGAGCTCAATGTGCTTGCCGAGGGCCCTGTTTTTGCTATTCATCAGACAGAAGAGCAATTGGGACTCATGGATAATTGGAATGTTTCCCACCATCATACCTCCGGTTTGGTGGCACGTGTCCGAGCGAGTTCGACGACAGAGGCGGAAGCTGAGGCTACTACGCTTGCTTTTTTACAGCAGTATGTCCCCGAAGGTCAATCTCCGATGTGCGGCAACAGCGTTTGGCAAGATAGACGCTTTCTTGCCCGCTATATGCCAAGCTTGGAGCGTTATTTTCATTATCGTTTGATCGATGTCAGTACCCTAAAAGAATTAGCTCGTCGCTGGGTACCGCGTGTTTATGGCGGCTTTCAAAAAGAATCACAACATCTAGCCTTAGCCGACATTCGAGAATCAGTGGAAGAATTAAAATACTATCGCTCACATTTTTTACGTTTGGAGTGAGCGGCTAAGGCCCACTCTACATGTTCTCTCACCAAGTCTGAAGGATGAGTCAGTCGTTTCTTCAGGGCAGCTAGTATTTTTTCATCGCTCGGTGCATTGCCGAGGGCGACCGCCAGGTTTCTCAACCAAGAGATATAGCCAATGCGGCGAATGGCAGAGCCTTCTGTTTTTTCGAGAAACTCCTTTTCAGTCCAAGCAAATAAATCGACTAAAGCAGCTGCTTCTAGGCCATGGCGGGGTTGAAAGTCTGCTTCTGCAGAGGGTTTGGCAAAACGATTCCAAGGACAAAATAATTGGCAATCATCGCAACCAAAAACTCGGTTGCCAATAAGAGGCCGAAATTCAAGGGGAATGGAGCCCCGCAATTCAATGGTCAAATAAGAAATACAGCGTCTTGCATCGAGCTGATAAGGCCCGATGATTGCTTGAGTCGGGCAAACTTGCAGGCAGGCCGTACAGGTACCGCAATGGCCTGTGGCCGGCTCATCGCTGACTAGGGGCAAATCTGTAAAAATTTCACCCAGAAAAAACCAGGAGCCTTCTTTTTTATTAATCAGATTGGTATGTTTCCCCATCCAACCGAGTCCAGCTTTTTCAGCAAGGGGTTTTTCCAGAACAGGCGCGCTATCGGCAAAAACCCGATAGCCAAAAGGACCAATCGCCTGAGTAAGGCGATCAGCTAAAAGCTGCAGGCGCTTGCGGATGAGACGGTGATAATCTCGCCCGAGGGCGTAACGGGCAAGATAAGCCTTCGTCGGATCTTCGAGAACGGCCTGCATCGCGGGAGCTGTCATGTAGTCTATCCGCAGCGAAATAACTGAAATTGTACCCGGAATGAGCTCTTCAGGCCGATAGCGTTTAGAACCGTGGGCTTCCATATACTGCATCTCACCATGGAACTTTTGCTTTAACCAGTTCAAAAATCGCTCTTCATAGCGAGAAAGATCAATATCTGTGATTCCGGCTTGTTGAAACCCCAGGTCTTGGGCCCAGTCCTTAATTTGCTGCTTAATATTAGGGTCAAGTTGTGGTACATCTAGATGAGGAATCATGACAGGGTTTTCCAAATGGCCAGCACTATTATACCGATTTATCAAACAGCGCAAATCCGAGAATTAGAGAAATTGGCGGAAGAGCGTTTTGGTATCTCGGGTGAGGTTTTGATGCAGCGCGCAGGAAAGGCTGCTTTAGAATGTCTGGTTCGGCAATGGCCGAAGGCGCGCAAAATCGCTGTGATTTGCGGAACAGGCAATAATGGCGGCGATGGCTATGTTGTCGCTCGCCTCGCGCGCGAGCGGGGTCTTGACGTGACCGTGTGGCAGCTCGGTGAATTACGTAAGCAAAAACAGGCTGCACAACGAGCTTATGAAGACTGCAAAAAGGCCAAGGTTATTATTCAAGTTTCCCAAGACGAATTAAATATTAGCGATGCGGATGTGGTCGTTGATGCTATTTCTGGCTTAGGGCTGCATGGTGAAATGAAGCCTGAAACACGTCATGCTATTCAAGCTATTGCTGCTGCCAATGTGCCCGTTTTATCCATTGATTTGCCTTCAGGCATTGATGCAGACAATGGAAAGGTCTGGGGAATTGCTGTCCGGGCTTCTGTTACCATCACCTTTATTGGCTTGAAGCTCGGTTTAATGACAGGCAGAGGTGTCGGGTATGCCGGTACGGTTATTTGCCATGATTTGCAACTGCCTACAGAATTATTTTCTTTGGTGACGCCGCTTGCCGAAAAATTACAACATGCCTCTTTAAATGCATATCTGCGTCCTCGTCCTCGTGATTTTTATAAAAATGAAGCTGGTCATGTGCTGCTGATTGGCGGTGATTATGGCTATACCGGCGCAATTCGCATGGCAGCAGCAGGCGCTTTACGGGTAGGAGCCGGTTTGGTTAGTGTAGCAACAAGAAAAGAACATGCGCAGCTGCTCAACTTAGGCTATCCGGAAATCATGTGTCATGGTGTTTCAAATGCAGCCGATTTAAAACCGCTTTTAGCGAAGGCCCAGGTTGTAGTCATCGGTCCGGGCCTCGGACAGTCGGATTGGGCTGCTGCTCTATTAGAAGAAGTAAGGAACTGCCCTTTGCCTCTGGTTGTGGATGCTGATGGCTTAAATGTCTTAGCCAAAACCCCGGGGAAGCATGATAACTGGATCCTCACCCCGCATGGCGGTGAGGCCGCGCGTTTATTACAGAAATCGAATGAAGAAATTGTTGCTGACCGCTTAAATGCAGTTCATGAATTACAGCAACACTATGGCGGCATTTGTATCTTAAAAGGGGCGGGTACCCTTGTGCAAACCTCGAAGGGAATGACAGGCTTATGCCCCTATGGTAATGCCGGAATGGCTTCTGGTGGCATGGGAGATGTGCTGAGCGGCGTCATTGGCGGTTTGGTCGGACAAGGTCTCTCCCTCGATTTAGCAGCCCAATTGGGTGTTTGTGTCCATGCCTTAGCCGGAGACGAGGCTGCAAAAGCCGGCGGCGAAAGAGGAATGATTGCCTCTGATTTAATGCCCTACCTACGAAAGTTAGTGAATACGATGTGACTGTCTTCAACCTTCCCATCCCCACGGAAGAGGAGATGCTAGCCTGTGGCGGCAAATTAGCAAGGCGCTGTGAACCACCGCTTACTCTTTTTTTGTTTGGGCAGCTGGGGGTGGGAAAAACGACCTTTGTGCGTGGTTTTCTGCAAGGCTTAGGCTATACCGGCAAAGTAAAAAGCCCTTCTTATACTTTGGTCGAAAGCTATGAAATCCAAAAAAAACTAATTTTCCATTTTGATTTCTACCGTATCCAAGATCCTCGCGAACTCGATTTAATCGGCATTCAAGACTATTGCGAGCCCCAGGCTATTTTTTTGATTGAGTGGCCGGAAAAAGGCGCACAGCTTTTACCGCCTGTTGATCTTGCCTGTTATTTTGAATTTGCTGACAAGGGGCGAACCCTAGGAATGGAAGCTAAGAGTTCTCAAGGGGAAAGGATACTTGCAACTCCTGTCTGATGCGCCGCCTCCGCAACCGCTTGTGATACCTTTAGTTTTAGGCGTGGATCCAGCATCTTCGGTAAAATATATTGCGGACCAAAGTGAAAATCTTTCTCTTGCGGATAAATAGCTCGAATAGTTTCTGGAACCGGCTCTTTTACTAAATCCTTAATGGCATGTACTGCAGCCAATTGCATCGCGTTATTGATGCAGCTTGCGCGAGCATCTAAGGCGCCACGAAAAATATAAGGGAAGGCAAGGGCATTATTCACCTGATTAGGATAATCGCCGCGACCTGTTGCCATGATGAGATCATGGCGGACCTGAAAGGCTGTTTCAGGCAGAATTTCTGGTATGGGATTAGATAAGGCAAAAATAATGGGCTGAGGAGCCATCAAGGCAAGCAGCTCAGCTGTTAAGATACCCGGACCAGAGAGGCCAATAAAGACATCTGCAGCGACTAAGGCCTCAGCAAAAAGACGTTTCTGTGTTTGAATCGCGAATTTTTGTTTAAAGACATTCAAATCTTGTCGTTCATGATGAATAACACCCAGACGATCAATCATCGTGATATTTTCTGTTTGAGCGCCCAACTTAAGCAAGAGTTCCATAGAAGCAATGCCAGCAGCACCTGCTCCGGCACAGACAATTTTGATCTCTTTTAGTTTTTTATTTTGTAATTCCAAAGCATTTAACAAACCAGCGGCAACGACAATCGCTGTTCCATGTTGATCATCGTGCATGACCGGAATCTGCAGTCTTTCACGCAAAGCTTGTTCGATCATAAAACATTCTGGGGCTTTAATATCTTCTAAGTTGATCCCGCCAAAAGTAGGCGCAATCCGCACGACCGTTTCGACAAAGGCTGCCGGGTCTTCACAGTCAATTTCGATATCAAAAACATCAACATCAGCCAGATATTTAAAAAGAACAGCCTTCCCTTCCATAACGGGCTTGCTGGCCAAAGCACCAGTATTGCCTAAGCCTAAGACAGCCGTGCCATTCGAAATGATGGCAACTAAATTACCTTTATTCGTATAGCGATAGGCTTTCTCTGGCATTTTAGCAATAGCATGAACCGGTTCGGCAACGCCGGGTGTATAAGCCAGGGTCAGGTCGTATTGCGTGGCTGTGGGTTTAGTTAAGGCAATAGCGATTTTTCCCGGAGTGGGATTTTCGTGATAATCAAGAGCCGCGTTCTGGAGTTGTTCAGAAGTCATAAGGGTGCCCTGTGTGTTTATTCCACGGCCTAAGGGCGACTTCCGCTCAGGCTGAGACTTTAGCAAAGAAACTTATTCTTTTTCTTTTGTTTCTTTAATTTTTGCTGCAGTAGCTTTGGTATTTTGATTATATTTTTTACGGAAACGGTCGACACGGCCTGCGGTATCAATTAATTTTTGGGTGCCCGTATAAAAAGGATGGCATTTTGCGCAAATTTCAATATGAAGATCGTGGTCAATGGTAGAACGGGTAGTAAAGTTATTGCCGCAGCTACAGGAAACCTTAATTTCTTTATATGCTGGATGAATCTCGACTTTCATGGTCTTGCCTCTGCTTAGAATCTTTTATAAGACTGTGCATATTAAACGAACAAGCGTCTGTAAATCAAGCTTTTCCTTCAAACACTTCATCAGCCCATATTATTACCCACATCTTTGGAAAACCCCGGCCTTGCTGTATAGGGTACGTAATTCGTTGATGAGGTGTATAAACTTTACGCTTCATTAAGGAATATAATTCATATAAACCCGTTAAACC
>CAYXNR010000010.1:0-56834 GCA_964466595.1 uncultured Coxiellaceae bacterium
TTAACCAGCCCGCACTTGTGTAGATACCAATGTAAAAGCGTGCTGGCATGACAGAATAAGGACTGGATGCTAGCATGCTTTTAGCTGATTGGCATGACAGAGTAAGGAAAAGATCAAGGTCTCTTTTTAACATCCTTCCAATATTCTTTCTTCAGATAATAAACCAAGACCAAGAGGATGAGCAAAAAGCCGAGCACCCACCAGCCGAGCCATTGTTGCTCTGCTTGATAGGGATGAGCGGCATAGGCTAAGAAGTTAACGACATCGCCAACAGCAGCATCAAATTGATCGGGCTTCATGGAGCCTTGTTTTTGTAGAATGAGAAGATCGTACCAATGCAGCGAATGAAAAAGAGCTGTGGGTGGTTGGCCTTCTATTTTTACTTGCATTCCTTGAAAAGCGGAGATAATGCCGGGCATCGCCGTATTAGGCACTAAAAGATTATTAACGCCGGTCGGTCGGGCAGAATCTTGGTAAAAGCTATGTAAATAGGTATAAATCCAATCGACGCCTCGAACATCTGCTTCTAAGGAAAGATCTGGCGGAGTGACGCCATAGGGCCAATTCTTGACATTAACAGGCATTTTGTCGTAGGTGATGCCGGCTTGCTGTGTCAGTTTGTCATAGCGCAAATAGATTAGGGTATGACAGGACAGACAATTCGCAGCAAAAAATTTTGCGCCGCGCTTGATGGAGGCTAGATCAGAGGTATCGATAGGCGCTTTTTCCAAAGCGATGTGGGTCGTTTCCTCCGCGAGAAGCAAACAGGGAAAGACCAATAAAGCGAAGCAAAGCAGTAGGTATCGTTTCATTTGGTTAAACGCTCCGGCACAGGATGGGTTTGCTCTTTTGCCGTGTAGAAGGGCATTAACAAAAAGAAGGCAAAATAACCAACAGAAAAGAGTCTCGCTAAGAAAGTATAGAGAGGAGAAACAGGCTCATGTCCGAGATAGCCCAGTCCTATAAAACAAATGGTAAATAAAGTAATTGCTGTTTTAGACCAGCACCCTTTGTAGCGAATAGAACGAACCTTGCTTCGATCGAGCCAGGGAAGCACAAACATAAAAGCGATGGCCGAAGCCATGGCGATGACGCCTAATAATTTATTTGGCACGGCTCGCAGAATGGCATAGAAGGGAGTCATGTACCAAGCCGGTGTAATGTGTTCGGGTGTTTGCAGGGGATTGGCAAGCACATAATTTTCTTGTTCTAAGAAAAGACCGCCAAATTTTGGTGCAAAGAACAGGATGGTACAAAAAACAAGGAGAAACACCATCAGACCAAAGAGATCTTTTACCGTGTAATAAGGGTGAAAGGGAATGCCATCAACAGGCAGGCCATTTTTTTTATTATCTTTAATTTCGATACCATCTGGATTATTCGAGCCGACCCGATGTAAGGCAACTAAATGGACGAAGACCATGCCGACGATGACCAAGGGTAGAAAAATAACATGGATGGCAAAAAACCGATGTAAGGTGACGCCGGAAACATTGTAGTCGCCACGCAGCCAAAGCATTAATAATTTTCCAACGACAGGAATAGCACTTGCAAAAGAAGTAATAACCTCAGCTGCCCAAAAAGACATTTGCCCCCAAGGTAAGACGTAGCCGGTAAAGGCTTCTAATAAAAGGACGAGATAAATTAACATGCCCACCAACCACAGCAATTCCCGTGGTTTTTGATAGGAGCCATAGATCAGGCCACGATACATATGGAGATAAACCACCACAAAAAAAGCAGAAGCACCCGTGGTATGGATAAAACGAATGAGCCAACCAAAACGGACTTCTCGCATGATATGTTGGACAGAGGCAAAAGCACCTTCAGAAACCGGCACATATTCCATAGTGAGCCAAATGCCTGAAAGGATTTGGCTGACCAGAACAACTAAGGAAAAGGAACCGAAATAATACCAAAAATTAAAATTACGGGGCGCATAATAGCCGCTTAAATGATTTTGCATGAAGGCTTCCCAGGGATAGCGCGCATAAAACCAAGCGAGGAAACCAGTTTTTGTTGTTTTATTCGATGTTGTCGCAGCTTGTTCCGTCATGTTTAATCCCCTTCGCCTTCACTGTCCTGGCCTAGCATGATGTCATTATCAGTGAGATAGCTATGGCGTGGAATTCTTAGATTTAAGGGCGCAGGCACGCCTTTATAAACACGCCCGGCCAAGTCGTACATCGAGCCATGGCAGGGACAATAAAAACCGCCGAGCCATTCTGGCGAAATACCGCCTTTGTCAGGTCGATAGGTGGGAACACAGCCTAAATGCGTGCAAATCCCAATGGCTACTAATAATTCTGGCTTAATCGAACGATGAATGTTTTTTGCATATTCGGGTTGCTGTGGCTCCAGTGAATGAGGATCACGTAATTTATCATTAAGCAGAGGCAGCGTATCCAGCATCTCGGGTGTGCGGCGAATAAACCAAATGGGTTGTCCTCGCCAAGGAACAGTTAATTGTTGTCCCGGCTGAATAGCGCTGATATTCACCTGGATAGGCGCAGCAGCAGCTTCTGTATCCGTGCTCGGCATCCAGTAGCTGACAAAAGGAACCGCAGCTGCAGCGAGGCCTACTCCTCCTACAGTGACCGTTGCACGACGAAGAAAACAACGACGCTCCTGATCTATTACTTCTTCTTTGGTAGTCATCCGAATACAACTCTTTTTATTTTTTGTTTCAGGCAAGCAAAAATAAACCAAACTGTGCTGGCTGGCAAGAGGGAATTCTTTAATTAAAAATCTCTTCTAAAAAATTCCGCATCGTTTGCCAAGAACGCTGATCTGCTTTCGCATTATAAACCGTACCAAAAGCCGGATCCTTTGCTTCTGGATTGGTAAAAGCATGCATGGTGTTGCCATAGATATGAATTTGCCAATCAGCCTTGGCTGCTCTCATTTCATCGGCGAAGCTTAATAACTGCTGCGGTGGAACCATGGGATCGTCGTAGCCATGCAGAACGAGAACCTTGGCCTGAATAGGCCTAATAGCCTCCGCTTCTGGTCGGTTTAAGAGTCCATGAAAGCTGATTACACCATTTAATTTCGCGCCACTTCTTGCAAGATCTAAAACACAGAGACCGCCAAAACAAAAACCGATTGCTGCAATTTTGTTGGTATCAACAATTTCTAAGCTTGAGGCTGCCTTAAGCCCCGCTTGAATCCGCTGACTAAGTAAAGAGCGATTTTCTAAGAGTGGCTTGATCAAGGCCGTCTTTTCCTCTTTGGTCTTACCTTGCTTGCCTTTGCCAAACATATCTAAAGCAAAACCGACATAGCCTAAATCTGCCAGTTTTTGAGCTTTATTCCGCGCAAAATCATTGCAGCCAGACCAATCGTGACTAATGAGTACGAGAGGTTTTTTATTTTGACTTCCTTTCTTTTCATCAAAGGCATAAAAACCTTCTAAAAGCGTCTCGGCCTGATATTCAATTGTTTGTTTGTGCATGAATCTTCCCTATCTGCAATAAAAAAGCTTTATGAAGTTGTAGTCGCTAATTCGAGACCGTCCCGATAGTAACGCAAGGCCAACTGGGGTTCGCCTAGTTGTTCTAATAACTTAGCAAGCTCCAATTGAGCTTCGAGGTTAACATGTTGGTTCAAGCCTTCTTCTAAATAAGATCGAGCCTTCCCCCACAGCTGGCAACGGAGACAAAGTCTGCCAAGAGTCAGCAAGAGCGCATCCTGTTTGCCATAATATTTGAGCCAGGATTCGGCGACAGTTAAGTGTCGCGTCGGATTATCGGTGGATAAGGAGCCATAAATTTTAACTAAATTTTCATGCCATTCTTTTTGGAGAAGCTTACGAATAAGCGGTTCAATTTCTTCAGCCGATTTTTTGTCGCTTTTTAGTAATTGCGCATAGCGTTCTAAAACCTCGGGTTGTAGCCGAATTTTTTGAGGAACGCGGTTCCATAACTCACGCACGGCATGAATACTTTTATTTTTTCGTTCTGCCTCCTCCAACATTTCGCAATAGATATTTTTTTCAAAGGCAGCCGCTTGCTCTGCATCAAGCATTCTCGCCTTACGCAGGGCAGGCAAGAGCTCGAGAAGGTTTTGCCAATCGGCAAGACGAATGTATATTTTTTCAAGTAAGCGCAGCACCTCGGGATGATCCGGCGCAAGCTTACGCAGCTGTCTCAGGGTTGCCATTGCCTGTTCGACCAGCCCTTGCTCTAACTGCAGTTTGGTTTGCACTAAGCCAATCACCACCTCGTTTTGGGGTGCAGCCTGATATGCCTTTTGCAAGTAAACATCACTGCGCTCATAGGCTTGTTGGGCTCGGGCAGCTTCTGCTGCTGATAAATAATTGATAATTGGATTTCTATCTTGATGGATGCCTTCGAGGAGATGTCTCTCGGCATTGATCCATTGTTGTTCCCACATATCCAAGAGACCTTGTTGAGTTTTATCGAGCGCTTTAGAAAAGCGACGCTTTGCAAACCATTCACCCCGGCGGGTTGGGAAATGACGAATCAGGTTGAATAAACGCAAACTACAATGCAAGACCAAAAAAATCAGAAGTAAGCCGAGAACAAGAAGCCAAAGAGGCAGTTCTATCACCCACCGATCGTAGGTTAATAAGGCATGCCCGGGATGCTCTACCATGGCGGCACCGAACCAGACAGAAGCGATCAGAAAAAGTAAAACAACAATCAGGCGACGCATTGCTCATTCCTTATTTGGTTCAAAGCTTGCAGCAGGCCCAGAGGACTCGCTGCTTTCGCCAAAAAGCAGTTTGTAAAACCAAAAGCTTTAGCCTGTATCATAATACGTTCACTGATTAAGACCAATGGTATTTTTCTGAGCCTGGTCCACTCGGTTTCAATAAATAATTTTTTAAGATTCGCTAGACCTTCTACGGAGGTGGCGATCATGGCAGCGATTTGCTGATGGCGTAAGAGTTCAAGATAGGGGCTTAAGTCCAATTCAGGGAGAACGCGTTGATACGATAAAAAGCGGTTAACCTCTGCCCCGCGCTTCTGCAAAGTGGTGGCCAATAATTCTCGTCCACCTGCTCCACAAAAAAGAGCAACTTTCAGGTTCCTCATATTTTGAAAGTCTGGCAAAGCTAATAAACCCTCGGAATTCCAATTGGATGCTGGATAGAGGGCTGCTGGCAAGGCTGCCTGCCGTAAAGCTTCTGCTGTGCCTTGACCAATAGCTGCAATGCGAAGTGTTGGGGGAAATTGGGGCCACTGCTTGTGAATGAAGGCCGCACTCATCTGCACGGCAGCTTGGCTGACAAAAATAGCCCACTGATAATTCGCTAAGTGAGCAATTTGCTCTTGAAGCAGTGTGGAATCTGGAAGTGGCTTGGTTTCGAGCACAGAGAGCAGGACGGTCTCATAGCCTTCGGCTTGTAATTGAAGACTGAAGACTTCGTTCTGAAGTTGAGGACGAGTCAGCAGAACTCGAAAAGGTCGGGAAGACATAAATTAATGAAACGCCCGTAAAATTTGCTCTGCTCCCTGCTGCAATAAATCTTCTGCAACCTGTTTTCCGAGATCCTCTGCCTGCTCTAAGCTAGCTTGTCGCCTCGCCTTCAACAGCGTTTTTCCATCTACACTGCCGACCAGTCCACGCAAATCGATGCGATTATTCGATAGTTCTGCGAAGGCCGCAATCGGAACCTGACAGCCACCGCCTAAATATTGACATAAGGCGCGTTCCGCACTGACACAGGCAAAGGTAGGAAGATGATTTAAGACTGCAAGATGAGTAGCTGTATCAATATCTTCTTCGCGACACTCCAAAGCCAAGGCACCTTGACCCGCTGCCGGTAAGATGTGCTCTATCGATATCAGACAAGCGATTCGATGATTTAAGCCAAGACGCTGCAAACCGGCTGCGGCTAAAATAAGAGCATCAAAATCGCCCTGATCGAGGCGGGCTAAGCGTGAATTAACATTTCCGCGTAAATTTTCAATAATCAGATCAGGACGCAAGGCCCGCAGCTGGCTTTGCCTACGTAAACTCGATGTACCAATCCGTGCGTGAGCAGGCAGGTCTTCTAGGGTACGATAATGTTTGGACACGAGTGCATCACGTGCTTCTTCCCGTTCGCAAATAACGGGCACCTGCAGGCCTTTCGGTAAAATCATGGGTACATCTTTCATCGAATGCACTGCTACCTGAGCATGATCGGCTAAAAGCGCCTCTTCTAATTCCTTTACAAATAAACCTTTACCGCCTACTTGGGATAAAGAAAGAGAGAGTTTTTTATCAGCCGCTGTTGTTATTTCGAGAAGCTCAATTGTTAATTTTGGGTAAAATTCAAGCAGTTTGTTCTTGACCCATTCTGCCTGCCATAGCGCCAAAGGACTGGCGCGAGTAGTGATAACAATATGATTTTTCATTATATTTCCAATAGCTTGTCTTTTATTCAGGCCCAGGATAGCACGCTTTGGAGCCTTCGACAAAGCTAACCCTGCTGGAAGCAGATGCTTTATAATTAAGGAATAGGACAGTGATGAGACAGGAGTCGCTATCATGGTCTTTAATAATATTATTGAAGTGATCGGAAAAACTCCCATTGTTCGCCTCAATCAGGTCGGTAGCGAATTAGCCTGCGAGCTTTATGCAAAATGTGAATTCTTAAATCCCGGTGGCTCTGTTAAAGATCGTACTGCCAAAAAAATGATTGAAGTTGCAGAAAAGGCGGGACTGATTAAACCCGGCTTTACCCTGATTGAACCGACCTCTGGCAATACGGGTATTGGTCTTGCCATGGCTGCCGTCGTCAAGGGCTATAAAGTGATTATCACGATGCCCGAAAAAATGAGTCGGGAAAAACAGGTTGTTCTCGAGGCTTTGGGCGCTAAAATTTATCGAACCCGCACGGAGGCGGCTTGGAATGATCCGGATAGCCATATTTCACTCGCTAAAAAACTGCAACAGGAAACGCCCAACTCTTATATTTTGGATCAATACGCTAATCCTGCCAATCCGCAAACACATTATGAAGAAACGGCACAAGAAATTTTGGATGATTTCGGGCATGAGCTTGCCATGGTCGTACTCACTGTCGGAACCGGCGGCACAATTACGGGAATAGCGAAGCGTTTAAAAAAAGAAATTCCCCATATTCAGATTATTGGTGTTGATCCCTATGGATCCATTCTCGGTGGTGGCAAACAAACACACCCCTATTTGGTTGAAGGCATTGGCTATGATTTTATCCCGCCAATTCTGGATAATAGCCTGGTCGATGCCTATATCAAGGTAACTGATCGGGATGCCTTTCTCTTCGCTAGACGTCTGATCCGAGAAGAGGGTTTACTGGTCGGGGGTTCTTCTGGCGCGGCTATCTGGGGAGCCTTGCAGGCAGCAAAAGCGCTGAAGAAGCGGGAAAAATGTCTGGTTTTTATGCCTGATGGTATTCGTAATTATCTGACTAAGTTTGTAGATGATAACTGGATGATCAAGCATGGGTTTATAGAAGAACCCCTTAAAAAAGGTGAACGGGTAAAATGAAAAAAAATCTGCAGCTCGGAACACGTGTCGTGCATGCCGGTCAACATTCTGATCCTACAACGGGTGCCGTCATGACCCCTATTTATGCAAGCTCTACCTTTGCCCAGACTAGCCCCGGTAAAAATCAAGGATTTGAATACTCACGTACGCAGAATCCAACTCGTCAAGCTTATGAGCATTGCGTCGCCAACTTGGAATCGGGACAGTATGGTTTTGCTTTTGCTTCGGGAATGGCTGCTATTGCGACTGTGCTCGGCTTACTTGAACCCGGCGCGCATGTCTTAGCCTGTGATGATGTGTATGGTGGAACCTATCGTTTATTCGAAAAAGTATTGAAGCGTACTGGCGGCATTGAGGTGGATTTCATCGATTTTTCGAAGCCCGAGGTGGTTGAAAAAGCACTCCGTCCACAGACACGTATGTTGTGGGTTGAAAGTCCGACCAATCCCATGCTCAAATTAGTGGATTTGCAGCAAATCGCAAGAATTGCGAAAGAACATCATCTACTTGCCGTGGCAGATAATACCTTTGCGACACCCATGCTACAACGTCCGCTGGAAGTGGGTTTTCATATTGTAGTGCATTCGGCTACTAAATATTTAAATGGTCATTCGGATGTGGTTAGCGGGGTTGTTGTGGTTGGAAGCGATGCGAGTCTGGCTGAGAAAATTGCCTTCCTTCAAAATGCGATTGGCGGCATTGCCGGACCCTTTGATAGCTTTTTAGTCTTGCGTGGCCTGAAAACCTTAGGCTTACGTATGGAGCGCCATTGTTTCAATGCACAACAACTAGCCTTTTGGCTCGAATCACAGTCTCGGGTGGCAACTGTTATTTATCCTGGCTTAAAAAGCCATCCCCAACATGCGCTCGCCAAGCAGCAGATGAAAAATTTTGGCGGCATGATTTCTGTCGAACTCAATTGCAGTCTGCGGGAAACGATTAAAGTTCTCGAGCGCTGCCAGCTTTTTACCCTCGCTGAAAGTTTAGGCGGGGTCGAGAGCCTTATTGAACACCCGGCTACGATGACCCATGCCAGCATTCCGGCTGTCTTGCGTCAACAACTCGGCATCAAGGATAATTTAATTCGCCTTTCTGTTGGTATTGAGGATCTGAATGATTTGATTCAAGATCTCGATGAGGCCCTGGGTGGGAAAAAATAGGTGTATTTATTCTGAGCGGAGATAATCATATAATAGGGCGCTGATAGTCAAAAGGATGAGCCCTATGCATGATGATCGAGCCCAATCATTTTATTTTCACACACTCACTAATGAACACTGGCACACGGGGTTTCCAGATCAAACGCTTGCTTCTGTCATTCAAGCTTTGGAAAACGGACAGCTTCTTTATTTTCCGCACCTAGCCTTTCAGCTCTCTCCTACCGAACTACCTTTTTTATCAACGCGATTTTCTACGAGAAGACGTAAAAATATCAGTTACCATCAAGTGACTGATAAATTGCATGGGGTACAGAAAATCTCTCTTCAAGAATATGAGGTGCTGCGCGGTTTCCTCCGGCGCTATGCGGAACAAGCTAGACAATTGGTTGATAATCTTTTTCCCCATTATCAGTCAGCTTTGATTTGGGGACGGACCAGCTACCGTCCTGTGCAAATCAACCGGCGACCGACTTCCTACCGGAAAGATGATAAACGCTTGCATGTGGATGCCTTTCCTGCTTCTCCGAATCAGGGCAAACGAATTTTGCGCGTTTTTTGTAATATTAATCCGCAGGGTGAAGACCGTGTCTGGCGAATTGGTGAACCCTTTGAAACTGTCGTCAAACAATTTCTTCCTCGCATTAGTAAACCGCTGCCAGGAAGTAGACAATTTTTTAAATTATTCCGCCTGACCAAAGGCTTGAGAACCTTATACGATCATTATATGCTGCAAATTCACGATAAGATGAAAGCAGATGAGCTTTATCAAAAAAGAGCTCGGCAAACGGAATTGCGTTTTCCCCCGGGTAGTAGCTGGATTGTCCAAACCGATCAGGTGTCGCATGCTGCCATGAGCGGACAATATATGCTGGAGCAAACCTTTTATTTGCCAGTGGAGGCCATGCTTGATCCCTATCGTTCGCCGCTGCGTATTTTGGAAAAAAATGTGGGAAGAAATTTAATTTAAAACGCGAATTCCGGATAAGTGTCATGCCAGCATGCTATTTTTTTCAATTAGCTGTAATTTTCAATTTCTTTTCCATGCTTGAATAAGGCCGCTCTGGATGCCAGCTAAAAGCATGCTGGCATGACACTTATCCGGAATTCGCGTTTAAACGAGATCCTTCGCTGCGCTCAGGATGACGGGGTTGCGCTCAGGATGCGGGGGCTCGCTCAGGATGACGGATTGAGCTAAACCACCATCCGCTTTGGCTTCACCCGATAATCTTCGAGCATTTCTCCTATCCCTAGAAAACGCTGCTCTTCGCCAATCATCAGACGCACAAAGCCTTGAGCGGGTGCATTGGTGACGCGAACGGGCTGGCCCATGCGGATATAAAAAGCAGCAGAGGTAGAGAGTTTGACGCTGGGAAAGCCGGCAACAGAGGTTTCGATGGGAAGGAGGAAGCGCAGTAAGCCTTCGAGGCCTTCTTGGCGAAAGGTTTCTTCTAAGACAGGGAGGCTGTGCATCAGACAAGAATGATAGGGTGAGACGGCTGTACGGCGTAATTGACAAACGTGGGCGCCGCAACCTAAAAGTTCACCGATATCATCGACCAGCGTGCGCACATAGGTGCCCTTACTGCAATGAATATGGAAACTAAAACTGTCATCTTGAAAGGATTCTAATTGTAATGAATAAATGTGGATAGAACGCGGCTCGCGCTTGATTTCAATCCCTTGGCGTGCGAGCTCATAAAGTGGTTTGCCCTTATGTTTTAAGGCAGAAAACATTGGTGGAATTTGTTTTATTTCGCCATGAAAAGGGCGCAAGAGCTCTTCGAGCTGCTCGCGTGTGACTTGCGAGAAAGAACGCTCGGCAATGACCTCTCCTTCTTTATCGCCAGTCGAGGTCCGTTTGCCTAATTTTGCGGTGACATAGTAATATTTGTCGGAATCTAAGAGGAACTGTGAAAATTTTGTGGCTTCTCCAAAACAAAGTGGCAACATACCGGTCGCAATGGGGTCTAAACTGCCGGTATGGCCAGCTCGTTTAGCCATATACAAACGCTTGACCTGTTGCAAAACGCCATTGGAAGTGAGACCTGCTGGTTTATCTAATAAAAGAATACCATTGATATTTTTTTTCATGCGTCGCGGGCTGAGCATTTTTTATTGATTCCTGTTTGGAGGTGAGAGATTTATTTTTACTCTGATTTTTTTAAAGCCTTATTTAATAAGTCAACGATTCGCTGTCCTTTGACGCTTGAATCATCGTAATAAAAGCGGAGCTCCGGGGTAATCCGTAGTTTAATAGACTGGGCAAGCTGATAGCGAAGCTGCTTCACGGCCTGATTGAGCGTTTTTATCCGATCTTGGACCTTTTCTTCGGGCATGAAACTGACATAAATTTTGGCATGGTGTAAATCACGAGAGACCGAGACGCGGGTAATGCTAACATAACGGAACCGCTCGTCTTCTCTTTCTTGGTGTAGAATTTCAGCGAGAGCGGTTCGTATTAGGTCGGCAATGCGTTGCATCCGAAAATCTTTAGGCATTTTTACTACTCTTTTACTTTACTACGCGAGTTCTCGTTTTATTTCAATTCTATCGAAAACCTCAATTTGATCATTGACTTTAATATCACCGAAGTCTTTCACCATGATGCCGCATTCCAGACCATTTCGAACTTCGCCAACATCTTCTTTGAAACGTCGCAGCGATTCTAATTCACCTTCGTAGACTACGACACTATCTCGTAAAATGCGGGCGAGCTGATTGCGCTTCACTACGCCTTCTAAGACCATACAACCAGCCACAGTACCGGTTTTGGATGAACGAAAAACTTCACGCACCTCGGCGATACCCGTTACCTTTTCTTGAATATCGGGTGCAAGGTAGCCACTCATGATCCGTTTCACCTGGTTGATCACATCATAAATAATATTGTGATAGTGCACATTGACATTGGAGGTTTCGATTAATTTTCTCGCCTCCAGATCTGCGCGCACATTAAAACCGATGATAATTGCCTGAGAGGCAAGGGCTAAATTAACATCTGTGCCACGAATACCCCCTACACTGGCTGAAATCACCTTCGCGCGAATTTCTGCCGTCGATAGCTCCGACAAGGCATGGGCCAAGGCTTCGACTGAGCCCTGTACATCGGCTTTTAAAATGAGATTTAAGACTTTTTCATTTTTCTCTTCTCCCATACGCTGCATGAGATCTTCTAATTTGGGAGCGCCTTGTTTTGCGAGCTGCAACTCACGATGTTTCAGTTGACGGAAAGCAGCGACCTCGCGAGCTCGTTTTTCATCTGGCACGACCATGAAATCGTCACCGGCTTGCGGTGTGCTAGACAGTCCTAAAATTTCAACGGGAATGGACGTGCCGGCATGATCAACGGGCTTACCCCGCTCATCAAAGAGCGCGCGTGCCCGACCATATTCAAAACCGGCTAGAACAATATCGCTCTTATGCAAGCTTCCTTGTTGAACGAGAACAGTCGCTACCGGCCCTCTTCCTTTATCCAAGCGAGATTCAATGACAACGCCTTTGGCATAGCCTTCTGTTATTGCTTGTAACTGCATCATTTCAGCCTGTAATAAAACAGCCTCTAAGAGACCATCAACATTTTGACCCGTTTTAGCCGAAATAGGCACAAACATGGTATCTCCGCCCCATTCTTCTGGGAGGAGGCCATGCTTACTGAGTTCTTGTTTGATCCGATCAGGATCTGCTCCATGTTTATCAATTTTGTTAACGGCTACAACCAAGGGCACATTCGCAGCCTTGGCATGCTCGATCGCTTCTACCGTTTGTGGCATCACGCCATCGTCGGCAGCAACAACCAAAATAACAATATCAGTCAACTTTGCTCCACGCGCTCGCATAGCCGTAAAAGCAGCATGACCAGGTGTATCTAAAAAGGTGATACCACCTTTTGGTGTTTCGACATGGTAGGCGCCGATATGTTGAGTAATGCCGCCAGCTTCTTGTGCTGCTACCTTGGTTCGACGAATATAATCTAAGAGCGTGGTTTTTCCGTGGTCGACGTGACCCATGATCGTAATGACCGGTGAACGCGGCTTCAACTCTCCATCTGCTTTCTTCAGGTCTTGAATGAGTTCTTCTTCTAGAGCGAGAGAAGAAATAGCCTTAGCCTTATGTCCCAATTCTTCGACAATGAGAATCGCTGTTTCCTGATCAACAACCTGATTAATCGTAACCATCATTCCGAGCTTGATGCAGGCTTTTATCAGTTCGGATACTTTAACCGACACTTTTTGAGCCAAATCTGCAATGCTTATCGTTTCTGGAATATTGACTTCATGAACAATCGGTGAAGTCGGTTTGTTAAAAGCCTGTATTTGAACCGCTGATGAAGAACCTGCTTTTTTAAGCTTGCTACCTCTGCGGCGAACATACTCGGTTTCTTCCTCTTCACCCTGCTGAAGTACGATATTTAAATTTCCACCATGCTTTAATAGTTTCTCAAAAGCCGGTCCCGTTGTGCCACGATAAGGCGTTCGGGTTTTTTTCTTCTTTTTGGGACGTTCTTCTTCGACATCTTCTAATTCAAATTCATCACGTTTTTCTTTGCGTTTTCCTTCCGTTAGCTTCGCCTTGTCTTTCGTGGGATCGAGTGCAGCCGGAACCTCTGCTTTGCCCAGTCCTTCCGCTGGCGTAGGGGTTTCTATTTTTTCAGCTTCTTCCGCTCTTTTTTCAGGGGAGGATAAATTTTCTTCTTTTTCAATTTCAACTACTTCTGTCTGTTCGCTGACAGTCGGGTTTGCTTCTAAATCGACCTGAGATTTTTTCTGGTCGGTCTCGCGTTGTTTTTTCTGTTCTTCTTCAACAGCCGGGCGTTTTACATAGGTACGTTTTTTTCGGACCTGAACACTGACTGTTTTGCCAACGCCATGGCCGCTTGTGATTTTAATTTCACTCGTCTTAGCACGACGCAAAACAATTTTTTCTGGAATCGCATCACTTTTCGCACCATGATGGGCTTGCAAATAATGCAGGAGCTTCTCTTTGGCTTCTTCTGCTACGACATCATCGGGACCCGAGGCAGGAATTTTAGCATTGTGAAGCTGTGTCAATAAGCGCTCGACCGGAATACCAACCTGCTTAGCAAGTTGCTGAACCGAGATACCGCCTTGCTTGGTTGCCGAGGCTTCTTTTTTCTCAACCTTTTTTGTTGCCTTCGATGTCGTTACATCGCGTTTTGTCATGAAATGCTCCTACCCAAACTCAACTTTCAAACCAAATTTTTCGCGCTGTCATGATTAATGTAGCCGCTACTTGCTCATCGAGACCGGGGATTTCTAATAAGTCGTCCACCGATTGCTCGGCTAATTCTTCACGCGTAGCAATCCCATGATTAGCTAAGACATAAGCCATATGCTTGTCCATCCCTTCCATTTCTAAGAGATCAAGAGCCGGCTCACGTTGTTCAAGGGCCTGCTCTTCGGCAATGGCTTTGGTTAATAAAGCCCCTTTGGCGCGCTCTCGCAAGGCATTTACTAATTCCTGATCAAAGCCTTCTACTTCTAAGAGCTCTTGCGTGGGAACATAGGCAATTTCTTCTAATGAGGAAAATCCTTCCGAAGAGAGTATTTGCGCAATCTCATCGTCTACTCCTAATTTTTCCTTAAAGAGCTCTACTACTTTTTGATCCTCTGCCTCTGCCTTGACCTTGGCCTGCTCTTCTGTCATGACATTGATGGTCCAGCCTGTGAGCTCGCTGGCCAGTTTAACATTCTGACCATTGCGACCAATCGCCTGCGATAGTTGTTCCGCCTTGACAGCTATATCCATTGCGTGAGTATCTTCATCCACCACGATGGAGGCTACTTCTGCCGGTGCCATGGCATTAATAACAAGCTGTGCGGGATTATCATCCCAGAGAATGATATCGATACGTTCGCCGCCTAATTCACCAGAAACAGCTTGAACACGGGCGCCGCGCATCCCAACACAGGCGCCGATCGGATCGATGCGGCCATCGTTTGTTTTGACGGCAATCTTAGCGCGAGAACCCGGATCCCGAGCTGCTGCCTTAACTTGAATCAACTCTTCTCCGATTTCCGGCACTTCAATTTTAAATAATTCGATCAGCATTTCCGGGCGGGTACGACTGAGCATCATTTGCGGACCGCCGCGACCATCGGTACGGATTTCATAAAGTAGCGCGCGCACACGATCGCCAATACGCATAGCCTCATGCGGGATCATTTCTAAACGCAAGAGGGTTGCTTCGACATTATTACCTAAATCGATAATGACAAAATCACGGGTTGCTTTCCTAACCAAGCCATTGACTAAGTGGCCTACTTTTTCCTTATAGGCATTGACGATTTGCGCACGCTCGGCTTCTAATACTTTTTGAATGATCACCTGCTTTGCTTTTTGCGCAGCAATACGGCCGAACTCAATCGATTCCATTGGCTCATCAATATATTCACCAACCTTAATCTTCGCTTGGCGCGCTTTGGCCTGGGTTAAGGTCAATTTAGACTCGCCGGCATCGCCCAGCTCTTCTTCCTCGGCATCTTCAATGACGAGCCAACGACGAAAGGTTTGATAATCGCCGGTTTTACGATCTATATCGACTTTGACATCAATCAGGTCCGTGGCTTTTTTGCGCGTTGCCATTTCGAGAGCGGCTTCAATCGCTTTAAAAATAACCTCTCTTTCCACCCCTTTTTCATTGGACACTGCTTCAACTACTAGTAAAATTTCTTTATTCATAGAGCCCCCATCTTACCTAGCTTTTATAAGCTGACATCCGCTATCACATTCGCCTTTTCTATTTCAGAAAAAGGCAACATTACTTCGTTTCCTTCTTCAAGTAAGAGACAAATTTGTCCCTCCTCAACTCGCTTTAAAATTCCCGCAAAATTCTTGCGCTGCATAAGAGGCAAAGCCAAGCGAACCTTCAGGCGTTGGCCCACTTGTTTCTCATATTGCGCCAACCGGAATAAGGGTCGATTCAAGCCCGGCGAAGAAACTTCTAAGCGATACTGGCCTTCGATCGGATCATCGACATCGAGCATCGCACTCACTTGATGGCTTACCTTCGAGCAATCTTGATGCGAAATGCCCCCCGGCCGATCAATATACATGCGAAAAATAGCCCGCCTATTCTCTTGAGCAAATTCATAGCCCAGGAACTCGTAGCCAAGGTTGCTTACCACGGCTGTCAGTTTTTCCTCTATTGTTAGGCTCAGCTTTCGCATTACCACACCTCTTTTTATTGCATATAAAAAATGGGCTTATCGCCCATCTTCTAAAATAAAAAACCCCATTCGGGGCTTTTTATTATATATCAATTTTGGTAGCGGGGGCAGGATTTGAACCTACGACCTTCGGGTTATGAGCCCGACGAGCTACCAGGCTGCTCCACCCCGCAGTAGAGGGCGTAATTGTATAAGATAATAGTGTGAGTTTTCAAGGAAATCTTATAAAAATGCTAAAAAGTATTTTCTAGCTGCCGAAGAACAGCCTGAGTATTCACGCTTTTTCCTTGCCAGATATAAAAAGCTTCAGCCGCTTGCTCGATCAGCATCCCGAGCCCATCATAGCAAAAGGAGGCGCCTTGCTCTTGCGACCAAAGAAGGAAGGGCAAGGCGCTTTTTCCATAAGACAGGTCATAGCAGCAGGCCCCGGGGTTCAAGATTTGAGCGGGAAAAGGAAGCTTTTCTCCTTGTAAGCCAAGCGTTGTGCAATGAATTAACAAATCGAAGCGGTAGCGGGGGAGTTCTTGCCAGGATGAAAAATAAAGGGGGCTTTCTTTTTCTTGAAAATCTTCGAGCAAGCGCTTTGCTTTTTGTTCTGTGCGATTAAATATTACTATTTGCTGAGGCTGCTCTTGTAGCAGAGAACCAAGCAGTCCTCTGACAGCTCCACCAGCACCCAGAATTAATACTGACTTTCCCTGAATAGAATATTTTTTATTCACCACCAGATCACGAAGAAAACCGGCACCATCACTATTATGGCCATAATAACGACCCTCTTCTTGAAAACTGAGCATATTAATAGCTCCTGCACAGCGAGCCTCTGGGCTGAGCTCCTCCGCCAATAGGAAGGCTTTTTCTTTGAGCGGTGTGGTTAAATTCACGCCTTGATATCCTTCCGAACGAAGCGCACTAAGTGAGCCGGCTAAATCCTCTGCTTTAACCTGAAGGGTATGATAAACCAGGGTTTGATTATATTGAGCAGCAAAAAGTTTAAAAATCTGTGGGGAAAGACTATGACGGATGGGATTACCTAAGACTGCATACACAAAGAATACTCATTCCCCTCTCTTAAAAGAGAGGGGAATTATTTTTAATGAAGTTGATCAATAAGGGTTTGAAGTTGCTGTTGGGTAACGATGCCGGGAACATAATTAATTGAATTAGCAGGGGCACCGCTTTGAATATCGGATTTAGCGACAAAGAAAGCGGGGGTTCCAACCAGTTTTAAGGACTTGGCGACAGTTTGATTGGCTTCGATTTCCTTGCGAATAGCGGGATCGTCCATGTCTTTTTTCAATTGATCCATATTCATGCCGAGACCTTGAGCAAGTTCCAAAATTTTATCTGCTGTTAAACTGCTGCTATTTTTAAATAAAGTGGCACGGAATTCCCAATATTTTCCTTGTTTATTGGCAGCGAGGGCAGCTCGTGCTGCAGTTTCTGAGACTGGGCCACGAATGGGAAATTCTTTAATGACGACGCGAAGGTTTGAATTCGCTTTGATGATTGAATCGATGACAGTAGCTGTCTCTATACAATGGGAGCATTGATAATCCGAAAACTCGACAACTGTGATTTTGCCATTGGCATTGCCGCCCATGGGATCAGGTTGGTGATGAAATAAAACATCCGCATATTGCGGGGCTAGCTTTTGTGTATCTTTAAAAAGCTGTTGCATCGATTCCATTTGTTTTTGTTGATAGGCTTGCAAAGCTTCCACCACAACTTCGGGTTTTTTCATGAGATATTGATGAACGGTCTTTTCGATTTGTTGGGTAGCTGCATTGCCAGTGTTCGCCGCCTTCACACCTTCCATTATTTTTTTAGCGCTGTGACTAGCGGGGCTTGCGGCAACTTGCGCTTCAGCAAAGCTAAGCTGAGAAAGGGCGAGAAAGCCCAATAGCGTAAAAAGAAATCGATTAACTCGCACAGTGTTTCTCCTGAGATAAATTAAAATTAAGGCGCTTATTATACCTCTTTTGAATTTTTTAACCAAACTTCTAGTGCGGCAAGACGTTTCTGTTTTAATTTTTCTGCAATTTCGGGGCCTTTCATTTCTGGCCTCAGCCAATCGGCAACATCGATTTGCTTTAGCACTTGATAGCTCGTCTCCCAAGCCTTGCGCGGAAATTTTTCTTTGCTTATTAATTCGCAGGTCAATAAAAATTGTTTAAACCGTTCTTCACGACGAAAAGCATCCAGACTCAGCAATAAACTAAGCAGCTTTTCTGCGCTCAGTTCTGAAAATTGAGCAGCTATGCCGTTGTATTCCGAAACCAAGCGTGCAAGCTCACGATAGGCTACAGGGAAACGATAGTGCTGACTTAGCGCGAGAATATCTTCCTTGGAAGAAGCATGCATTAAAACTGCAAAACGGATAAGGGGATCTTTCGTTAAGGGAGTTGCTTGCTTTAAAGCCTTCATACCCGGACCTGTCAGCTCAAGCTGCGGGAATAAAATAGGCAAAGCTTCACAAGCAGCTAAGGTCTGAAAAAACAGTGTGGGCGCTTGCTCTCCCAAGGCTCGTTCGAATTCTTTCCAAACACGCTCAGGAACCAAGGCCTTCACTTCACCACAGGCAACCATCTCTTTCATGAGCGCTTTTGTTTCGGGAGCAAGGGTAAAGCCTTGTTCTCCATAGCGGGCAGCAAAGCGCGCTACACGAAGAATGCGAACAGGATCTTCCGAAAAGGCGGGGGAAACATGGCGTAAGATTTTTTTTGCAAGATCTTCACGGCCATGATAGGGATCGATACAGTCTCCTTCGAGTGTTTCGGCCATGGCATTAATGGTTAAATCACGACGCAAGAGATCTTCTTCTAAGGTGACCTCGGGCGAGGTATCAAAAACAAAGCCGGTATATCCCGGCGCCACCTTGCGCTCCATTCGCGCAAGCGCGTATTCTTCAGCTGTTTGTGGATGTAGAAAAACAGGGAATTCTTTGCCGACTTGTTTATACCCGAGACGAAGCAGCTCTTCTGGCTTGGCGCCCACCACCACCCAATCCCTTTCCTTGACCGGCAAACCCAGGAGCTTATCGCGCACGGCGCCACCGACCAAATAAATTTTCATGAACGCGCTTCCTTCTGGTAGCACTTTAATTAAGCAGGGTTTGAATGCAAGCTACATTTTGTTTTAAATGTTCTAGATTAATCGTTCCTAAAATGATGCTGCTTACGCCGGGTTCTTGCAAGATAAAATTAAAAGCCGCTCTGATCGGATCGGTAGGGCCACCCAATTTAGCGAGATGACCACTGGCAAGTGCTTTTTTAATAAAAACACCCTTTTCTTTTTGATAGGCTTCAGCCAAAACAGCTTGTTCAGCAAATTGATGAGGATTATAGGTAACCATAACGACATCTGAAGCATTGACTGCAAGTAAGCCCCCTTCAATCGTTTTAGTAGACATGCCATAGGCACGAATTGTGCCACTTTGTTTAAGTTCAGCGAGTGTTTCAAACACAGCCTCTTGTTTAATGAGTTTGACATCTTCGCCATTGGAATGAACTAAAACCAGATCAAGGTAATCGGTGCGTAAACGCTTCAGACTGCGTTCGATACTCTTGCAAATAGCGGCCTTAGAAAAATCATAATGCGATTCTCCTTCAATAAATTCCTCACCGACCTTGGTCGAGAGAACCCAGTGCTGCCGTTGGCCTAGCAACAGTCGGCCGAGGCGCTCTTCACTTTCTCCGTAGGCAGGCGCCGTATCGAGCAGGTTCATGCCGTAGTCCTTGGCCGCAGCCAAAAGCCTGGCAGCCTCGTCTTCACTGGGTAGGGAAAAAGAAGTAGGATAATTCACTTTTTGATTGCGGCCAAGCTTCACCGTACCCAAGCCAAGCAGGCTCACTGAAAGACCGGTTTGACCAAGAAGCCGTTTTTCTAACATTGCGCTAACTCCAGAGTGGTTCTGCCAAGGGCGGCATCGGACAGGCTCGCAATTCACGCATATTGCAGAACTGCGGCTGAATCTTGAGCTGTGACAAAATGTCATTTGCTAATTGTGGAGCAAAGGCTAATTTGGTCGGCCAAGCTACCATCATATTGTGTATTGCTTTTATGCAGTAGCTGTCCGGCCGCCCCCCCTTGGGCTGCAAGGGTTCTGCACGATCTATTTTGCAGCTACCAAATTGCGCCTTGGAAAAATCTAACCAGGGGAAAAGTAGCGCCAATTCTTCTTGCGCTGCTTTAATTTGTTCTTCGCTGCTACGGGTCACGCCAATTTCTGCTAGATGACCGCCTAAATACCAGAGACTGCCTTCTTTAGTCTGGTGTGTGGTAATGGTAAGACGAGGCGTGGAACTCATGCTAAGGCAATGCGCAAACAAGGAATAGGCTTGCGGTAGTTTGACATATACCATATGCAAGGGACGACGCTGGGCTGCAATTGATTTGATTTTTAATTTATTCAATAAAACTTCATTTCCGATGCCGGCGGTAAA
Source organism: uncultured Coxiellaceae bacterium (assembly GCA_964466595.1). Classification (GTDB taxonomy): domain Bacteria; phylum Pseudomonadota; class Gammaproteobacteria; order DSM-16500; family DSM-16500; genus JABDGC01. The sequence goes on from CAYXNR010000010.1 coordinate 20,278, forward strand.
AATATATTGTTGCGCAGTAAGCATCAAGGTTTCTGGCAGAGCGCTCTGAATATTCAAGGCACGCATCTGGCCGGATTCATCTAAGAGGAGATCTGCTTCGCTAAGCGGCTTAATTTTAAAAATAGCATCTTGATGTGGCTTAGCTAGTTCCCGAACCAGGGCATGAACATCAATTACCAATTCAGGGAGAGCATACATAGCGCCATCAAATTGTGGGCTGCGAAACACTTCAGGAAAGTCCTGTCGTGACAAAGAATCCACAGGGGTTCGCAGGGCAAGGCCGGCAAGAAAACCGGCGAACTTTCCAGCGAGGCTTGGGGGAGACCACAGATATTGTTTAGATGACAAGATAGGCACGGCTTGTAAATTAAGATCGCCCTCGCCTTTCAAACAACTTTCCCAGAGAGCCGGTATCTCAGCGAGCGCCGTTGCCGCCTGATTGAAGCCGGTCAGGGCGAATTTCATTCCGCCATGAATAATGCCCTGGGCCTTATGCGTTTGGCCACCGCCTAGCGCTTTCGCTTCTAATAAAATAGCTGACAGTTTTTGTTGGCGTAGTCGATTTAAAAGCCATAAGCCAGCAACGCCGCCGCCCACAATGACGATATCAGTTTCAACCTTTTTTTGCATAGGCAGACCCCAAGGCTCGCTTCTACCGCTAATAGATGAATTGCGAAATGTAGCATTTCTTGACAAAATATGCGACTCGCTTACAAGACGGCCCGATATGAATACAGGATTGTGCGCGCTTCAATTAAGTTATGCGCGGAAGGGTTCTGCCCTTTTTCAGAACGTGGACCTTAAGCTTCGGCCGGGTGAGGGTCTGGTTATTGAGGGCGCGAATGGTTCCGGCAAAACCAGTTTATTGCGCGTATTAGCCGGTTTCATTCCGCCGACTGCAGGTAGGGTTCAATGGCAGGGTCTGGAACTTGGTAAAGCTGGTGCGCTCTATTCTGAGGCACTACATTATCTTGGACATCTTCCGGGTATCAAAGGAAAACTCACTGTAAAAGAAAACCTGGGTTATAACCAATATTTGCTTGGTCGCTCGCTGTCGGAAGAAAAATTGGAAATGATTTTACAAACCCTTCATTTATCTTCCTCAAAAGATTCTCTTGCAGAAAAACTATCGGCTGGACAAAAAAAACGCTTGGCCTTGGCGCGTTTACTTGCCTTTCCTAAGCCCCTTTGGATTCTGGATGAACCTTTTACGAACTTAGATCAAGCAGGTCAGCACTGGTTTCATGAACAATTGGAAAAGCATCTAGCCGGACAGGGGCTGGTTATTCTCGCTTCTCATCAGGCTATACACTTCAGGCTAAAAAATAGAATACAAAGACTGTGTCTGCCTTGTGGCGCTACCGGTTTGCCTTCTCATGTTTAAAATATTTTTTGCGCTTCTTTATTATGAGTTGCTACTTTTTTTTCGAAATAAACAGGTTATTTTATATGCCTTGGGATTTTTTATTCTGGTAGCCTTCCTCTTTCCTATTGCTCTCTCACCCCATCCTGATTTACTTCAGCAATTCGCACCAGGGATCTTGTGGGTAGCAGCGCTTCTTGCTGCTTTGCTCACACTGAATCATTGGCTCGATTCGGAGTTGGAATACGAGGCTTTAGAACAATTACTCTTAAGCAGTCTGCCTTTGCCTTGGCTGATCACTGCCAAATTATTTGCTTTTTGGCTAGCAGCTATTTTACCACTCCTTCTAGCCACACCGCTTCTTGGCCTGATGCTTCATCTATCTTGGCAGGATCTTGGCGTGCTTCTGCTTAGTTTACTGGCCGGGACACCGGCCCTGATTACTATTGGCGCAACTTGCAAGACACTGATTCTTCGTTTGCAGCAAGGGGCCTTATTGGGTTTATTGGTTTTACCGTTGACCTTGCCTATTCTCATCTTAGGTGTGAATACGCTGATAGAAAACCGTCTCGCCTTTCCTTATTGGGCGAACTTAGCTTTTCTGAGTGGAATCTCTTTGTTTTCGCTCTCTTTATTACCCTTTGCGATAGCTTGCCTCTTAAAATGGGGAAGGGAGGAACCTTGAAAATTGGAATAAGGACTTCCAATTTTCAAGGAAGACGCCCTTGACAAGGGGGGGATTATCCTTGAAAATTGGAATAAGAACTTCCAATTTTCAAGGTTCAAATGCAAAAACGAGCTCATTATCTTAAAGCAATTGCTTCTGCCTTTAAAACAAGCAAGGTTGTTGCCATGCTCGGACCGAGGCAATGTGGAAAAACAACAGTGGCTCGAGAATATTTTAAACAACAGCAGGGCCTACCAGAAAATTACTTTGATTTAGAAAATCCTACGGATTTACTTCGCTTACAAGACCCCCTCTTAGGCTTGGAATCCTTAAAAGGCTTAATCGTTATTGATGAAATTCAGCGTATTCCAGAATTATTTTCTATCTTAAGAGTATTGGTTGATCGTACTCCCTTAAGACAGCATTACCTTATTTTAGGAAGCGCTTCTCGCGAGCTCATTCAGCAAAGTTCAGAAAGTTTAGCGGGTAGAATTCATTACCTTGAAATAACACCTTTCTCTATTCCAGAAATCAATAATCTTGAAAAACTATGGCTAAGAGGAGGCTTTCCCTTAGCTTATCTTGCTAAAAACGATGCGGACAGCACACAATGGCGAAAAAATTACATTAAAACTTTTCTAGAACAAGATATACCGCAATTAGGAATTAATATTCCAACTGCGCATTTAAGACGTTTTTGGATGATGCTAACGCATTATCATGGTCAAATTTTTAATGCTTCTGAGTTGGGAAATGCTCTGGATTTGTCACATCATACTATAAAAAATTATCTTGATATTTTATCAGGTACCTTTATGGTCAGGCAGTTAGCCCCCTGGTTTGAAAATATAGCTAAACGCCAAGTCAAATCAAAAAAAATCTATTTTAGAGATTCAGGTATTTTACATACCTTATTAAACATTAATAATAAAACAGATTTACTTTCTCATCCAAAAATTGGAGCTTCCTGGGAAGGCTTTGCCTTAGAAGCTCTTATTCGCCATGATCAGGTAGATGAAAATGACTGTTATTATTGGTCAACCTTTTCAGGCGCCGAACTGGATTTACTAATTATGCAAAATGGCGAAAAACATGGTTATGAGTTTAAATATTCAAAACAACCGAAATTAACGAAATCCATGCAAATTGCTTTTGATGATTTAAAACTAAAAACCTTAACAGTGATCTATCCGGGTGAGCAAACCATTCGCTTAACAAAAAACATCATTTGTAAAGGACTACCAATGCTAACAGAATAGCTTTAACTTCATCCCTCGAGCGGAATCTTGCTTAGATTTAAATAGGAAAAGATTTTCACAACCTGGTCCACGCCTTCTGTTGTGCTTGCGATTTGTAAGGCCGCACGGGCTTCACTCGGCCGCAACACACCCATCAAAAAAACGGTTCGATTTTCACTGACGACTTTGACGGCTGAAGCATCGACTTCGTCAGAAAGCAGTAGCTTCGTTTTGATTTTGGCAGTGAGCCAGGCATCGTTTAAACGAGCGAGTTGGGAGCTCGGTTTTTGGATGGCAATCCAATTATAGACTTGGCCTACGCCTTGCAGATCTCTGACGATTTCTTCAGCCTCGTCGCGTTGTTCGGGTGAAAATACTTGTCCTGAGAGTAAGACCATGCGATTTAAAGTAGCAATATTGATGTTGGTCTTTTTAAAGTGCTTGCTCTCAATACCAATGGCCTGATAAGCACGCAGCGTGAGATAAGCATCTGTGGCATTTTTCTCAAAGCTATGATGGTTATAAAGCGCTTGGGCACTGGAGGAGGCGACTGTGGAGCAGCTTTGTAAAAACACGACTATTGTCGCGAGACTCGCTAATAAAATTTTTCGCATCGTTCATTCCTTAAACGTAGCTTAAAAATCCATTTAGTAAAAAGCATCGGCTTTTACAGTTTTGTTTCGATTAATCCATTTTCAGTTCCTTCTAATCAAACCACTCTGGATGCCGGCTAAAAGCCTCATTGGTATCTACACAAGTAGGGTGGATTAGACGCATTTTTTGCGTCGTAATCCGCCATTTTTGGTGGATTACGGCAAAAAGCGCCTAATCCACCCTACTTGTGTAGATACCCATGTTAAAGCATGCCGGCACGACAGCGCTCTGTGGCATAATCAGTGCTTCTGGCGTGACGGCACTGTACTGCATTAATAAGCATTCCCTAAGGCCTTGAAGGCCTGAATTCCTGTTTGTGCTCGACCTAAAATTAAGGCATGAATATCAGCTGTGCCTTCGTAGGTTTTGACTGTTTCTAGATTCAGTAAATGGCGAATCACTTGAAAGTCTTCGGTGATACCATTGCCGCCATGCATATCGCGAGCTTCACGAGCAATATCCAGCGCTACCAAAGTAGAATTTCGCTTGATGAGCGAAATCATGGGCGTTACTGCGCGCCCCTCATCTTTCAAGCGTCCTACTCGCAAGCAACCCTGTAAGGCAAAAGCCAGCTGGGTTTGCATGTTCGCTAACTTCAATTGAATGATTTGATTGGCTGCCAAGAGTTCACCAAACTGCTGACGCGCCATGACATAGGCTCGTGCGGCCTGCCAACAAAACTCGGCAGCCCCCAAGGCGCCCCAAGCGATGCCATAGCGCGCATTATCGAGACAGGCGAGCGGGCCGGAAAGCCCATCGGCCTGGGGTAATTCGTTTTCTGTGGGCACAAAGACTTCTTCCATCACAATTTCACCGGTTTGCGAAACACGTAGACTCCATTTGCCATGGGTGATAGGTGTGGAAAGACCGGGCATATCGCGCTGCAAAATAAAACCGCGAATACGACCTTCGTCATTTTTCGCCCAGACGATAAAAACATCTGCCGCCGGGGAGTTCGTGATCCAGGCTTTACTCCCTTTCAAAAGATAACCGCCTTCGACCTTCGTCGCACGTGTTTCCATCCCGCTTGGATCAGAACCATGATTGGCTTCGGTTAAACCAAAGCAACCAATCCACTCACCGCTTGCCAAGCGCGGTAAATATTTTTGCCGCTGCAGCTCATGGCCATATTGATGAATCGCGTACATCGTTAAGGAGGATTGCACACTCATCATGGAGCGATAACCGGAATCCACACGCTCTAACTCTCGCGCCACCAAGCCATAGGCCACATGATTGATGCCCGCACAGCCATAGCCTGTGATGGTCGCTCCTAAAAAACCAGCCTCACCCATTTCACGCATGATTTCTCGATCAAAAACTTCATCGCGGAAGGCTTGGAGAACACGGGGTTTGAGTTTTTCTTCCGCATAGTGATGGGCTGCATCCCGAATCAAGCGTTCTTCCTCAGATAATTGTTCTTCCAAGAGGAAGGGATCGGCCCAGTTAAAATCATCTACATCCGTTTTCATAGGGTTCCTTTGCTTAGTGATCGTCATTGTTTTTTTAACCAATTAATCAAGCCGCCGTCAATGAGTACTTCTATCTGTCTTCTGGAAAGACGATGGTTCACCGGAATAAGCAGGTTTTTATTCTCAAGCTTCACGGAGAGCGGCTTGCCATTTTTTAAATCATCGATCAGATTTGAAAGCAGGAGCATCTCACCTTGGTTGATTTTCTGATAATCTTCCTGCTTTTCAAAGGTCAGCGGCACAATGCCAAAATTCACTAGATTTTGCCAATGAATACGCGCAAAACTCTTAGCCAGCACGACTTGTAAACCTAGATAACGCGGGGCGAGCGCCGCATGTTCTCGACTCGAACCTTGGCCATAGTTTTCACCCCCAATAATAGCGTGAAAGGTCTTTTTTTCTTGTAGTGCTTTCGCACGGCGATAATAGCTTTCATCAATGACATCAAAGACAAATTCACTGATTTTAGGAATATTGCTTCGATAGGGTAAAACGCGCGCACCGGCTGGCATAATCTCATCGGTAGAAATATTATCGCCGACCTTGAGTAAAATCGGTAAGCTATACCCCTCCGCTAAGGGGGGTGAGGGGGGAATAGAGATAATATTGGGTCCTTTGACCAAAGAAACCGCTTCAGCCTCTTTGGGCGGTAAAGGTTGGTCGAACTCTGCTCGATTGACAATCGGTTTACGCGGTAAGCGGATGCGAGGATAAGCCATCTGTAAATCCCGCGGATCGGTAATGACGCCCCTTAAGGCCGAGGCCGTAGCAGTTTCTGGACTACAGAGATAAACACTATCTTCTTTGGTGCCAGAGCGACCAGGAAAATTACGCGGGACAGTTCTTAAACTATTGCGAGCAGTAGCCGGCGCCTGTCCCATGCCAATGCAGCCATTGCAGCCGGCTTGATGGATACGTGCTCCTGCATGAATCAAGTCGGCTAACAAACCCGAGCGAGCTAATTCTTCGAGTTGATTACGTGAAGTCGGATTAATATCGTAGGAGACCTGGGAAGGTATGTGCTGATTGCGCACCATAGTCGCACTAATCGCAAAATCACGAAAACCGGGGTTAGCAGAAGAGCCAATATAAGCCTGATAGATTTCCTTGCCAGCCAGCTCAGAAACAGGCACGACGGCATCAGGGCTAGAAGGTTTGGCAATTAAAGGCACGAGTGTGGATAAATCAATTTCATCGTGAAAATCATAGTTTGCTCCTTTATCGGCTTCTAGGGACTGCCAATCTTCTTCCCGTTCCTGACCTTTCAGAAATTCTCTGACTATATTATCAGAGGGAAAAATCGAGGCTGTTGCCCCCAATTCAGCACCCATATTGGCAATGACATGTCTGTCCCAGGTGGTGAGCGTTTTAAGTCCGGGGCCATAATATTCGATAATTTTGTTGACTCCGCCTTTTACGGTATGGCGCCGCAGTATTTCTAAAATAAGATCTTTGGCAGAAACCCAAGCGGGAAGTTTACCTTTCAAGTGAATACCAAAAGTATGGGGCATGGTGACATGGAAGGCTTGACCGGCAATGGCTAAAGCCACCTCAAAGCCCCCGCAACCGATGGCAAGCATGCCAAGGCAGCCGGCTGCACAGGTATGACTATCCGAACCTAATAAGGTTTTGCCGGGTCTACCAAAATTTTCCATGTGGACGGGGTGACTCACGCCATTCCCCGGACGACTGAACCATAAACCAAAGCGTTGTGCTGCGCTTTGCAGAAAAAGATGGTCGTCAGCGTTTTTGTAATCTTCCTGAATGAGATTATGATCGACATATTGAACGGAACACTCGGTTTTAGCCCGTTTCAGACCAATAGCCTCTAATTCCAGCATCACCATGGTGCCTGTAGCATCCTGACAGAGGGTTTGATCGATTTGCAGACTGATTTCTTTACCGGGGATCATTTCCCCTTCCAGAAGATGGGACTGAATGAGCTTATGGGCAACCGTCATTGGCATACAGTGTATCCTTTGTCCATGGCTATTTATTTTAACACTTTTTCTGCTGAGAGGAGCTGGTAAATTACAGCGGAACGAGGTACACTTTTGCGCGTTCTATGATCAATCCTGTGAGCCATGTTTAAAAATCCTATTTTCAAAAAAATATTCTCAATAACAGAAGCACTTTTAACGAGAGTGTTGTCACCGCCTTATTTTTTTTCTTTAGCAGCTACCTGCCTGCCTTGGCTGGTCTTCATCTTCATCGTTTCTTTGAGCTATGGCTTGATCGCTGGTCTTTTTCTTGCACCGGCTGATTACTTGCAGGGCGAGGGCTTTCGTATTCTGTATGTGCATGTCCCCTGTGCTTTTTTATCACTTTTAGTTTATAGCTTCATGGCAGGCTGTGCGACCCTCGGACTCATTTGGCGTTTCAAGTTGGCTTTTGCGATGATGCAGCAGAGCGCCCCACTCGGCGCCCTCTTTACTTTCTTGGCCCTTTTCACTGGCAGTCTGTGGGGAAAACCCATGTGGGGCACTTTTTGGATTTGGGATGCGCGTTTAACCTCGGAATTAATTTTGCTTTTTTTATATTTTGGTGTTCTTGCCTTGCATCGAGCCCTTCCCTCGCAACGTTTTGCCGATCAAGCAACAGCCGTCTTAGTACTCATTGGTTTTATCGATATTCCGATTATTCATTATTCAGTGACTTGGTGGAATACCCTGCATCAAGGATCCACCCTTCGTCTATTTGCCCCTTCGCTCATTGACTCGAGTATGTTATATCCTTTAATCGCGATGACCGTGGCTTTTTGCGCTTATTTTGCAATTGCACTCATCTTGCGTTTACGCTGTGCTTTACTGATAGAGTCTGATTCGAGCTAAGCCATGACTTATTTTATCAATGCTTTTCATATGAATGGTTATGGCAGCTATGTTTGGCCTGCTTATGGCCTCGTTATTTGTCTTTTAGCCTGTCAACTCTTTCTGCCATGGAGGCGCTTTCGGAAATGGAATAAATCACAAGAAAATAAAAAACAAAAGGCGGTTCATGCTCAAGTTGAATAAGCAGCACAAGCAGCGTTTTTATTATCTTGCCTTCTTCATGCTGACACTGAGTCTAGGGACGGGCCTGATTCTGTATGCTCTGAAACAAAATATAAATCTTTTTTTTACCCCGACAGAGGCTCTTCAGTCTCATTTTGAAGTGAGGCAACATTTTCGTTTAGGTGGGCAGGTTAAACCAGGAAGTCTAGCGCGAGAAAAGGGAGGACTGCGGGTTCATTTTATTTTGACTGATTTGAAAGCAGATATTTTTGTTAGTTATACGGGGGTTCTTCCTGATTTATTTCGGGAAGGAAAGGGTGCTATTGCGACGGGTTATTGGGGAGAGTTGGATAAAAAAGAATTTATCGCCACGGAGATTTTAGCAAAGCATGATGAAAATTATTTGCCGCGGGTGGTTTATGAGGCGATGAAGAAACACTAGAAGGAGTTTTTTTGTTAAATATTAGTTATCTTGGGTCTATTCTCATTGAAGCTGCTTTAGCAAGCGCCTTTTTACAGGCTTTGCTACCTGCTATCGGTTATTTTAGAAAAAATACTTATCTTTTCTCCTTCGCTCGCCCCTTAGCCCTGCTTCAAGGTTTTTTTGTCAGCAATGCTTTTTTACTGCTTATTGCTGCTTTTCTCAGTAATGATTTTTCCCTTGTTTATGTCGCCAAAAACTCACATCCGAGCCTGCCCTTTTTTTATCGGCTCACAGCAGTATGGGGTGCGCACGAGGGCTCGTTTTTATTATGGATCTTCTTATTAGCTTGTTGGACAAGCGCCCTCTGTTTTTTTAAACCCTTGCGAAATCCCAGCTTAGCTGCACTCAGTTTAGCCTGGCTTGGTTTAATTAGTTTTTGTTTTCTTTTATTTTTATATTTTACTTCGAATCCCTTTCTTTCTGCTTCGAATGTGCTTCCTCAAGATCTCAATCCCCTACTTCAGGATCCGGGATTTTTTATTCATCCGCCAATGTTGTATGCAGGTTATGTGGGCTTTTCAGTGGTTTTCGCTATTAGCTTGGCTTATTTAGTAAAGGGCGATGCCAAACTCAGTGAATGGGCGGCCGTGGTGCGCCCTTGGGTGATCGCTGCTTGGTCTTTTTTAACGCTTGGCATCACCTTAGGCAGTTGGTGGGCTTATCATGTCTTGGGCTGGGGAGGCTTTTGGTTCTGGGATCCGGTTGAAAATGCCTCTTTATTGCCGTGGTTGTCGGGCATAGCGCTCTTGCATGTGCTAGTTGTTGCCGAGAAAAAACAAGATTTTCTGGGCTGGGCTTTCTTTCTTGCTATTCTAAGCTTTTCACTCAGTATTCTGGGTACTTTTTTAGTCCGCTCTGGTATTTTGATTTCGGTGCATTCTTTTGCTCATGATCCCTCACGCGGTGCGATCTTATTGCTCTTATTAGGCTTGATTACAGGTTCTGCTCTAGCGCTTTATCTTTTTCGCTGTCTACAAGGGCGTTTTTCTTTAGTTTCTGCATTTTTCTGGTCCTCGCGAGAAGGCCTGTTGCTCATCCAAAGTATTCTGCTTTTCATTGCGATGAGCACGGTTCTTTTAGGAACACTCTATCCCTTAATTATGGAAGCAAGTGGTCTCGGGACGCTTTCAGTGGGACCACCTTATTTTAACCAGGTTCTTTTTCCGCTTTTGCTGATCTGCTTAATCCTGATGGGTTTCGCACCGTTTTCAGAATGGGGCAAGACGACTTGGAATAAAGCATTCTTTTATGCGAGTGGGCGGCAATTACTATTCAGTCTCATTGTAGGCCTAGGCTTAACCTTATTTTTTACCCAACACTGGAATAGCGCTCTGATTCTTAATTTAAGCCTGATTTTCTGGGTGGTGTTAAGTGTGAATAAAATAATTTTCAAAAAAACCAACATGGCTCTTGCCCATCTCGGTTTTGCTGTGGTGATTTTGAGTATTATTTTAGCTTCGGGGTTTTCAAAAGAACTTGAGGTGAGCCTTTCGCCCGGCGAAACAGTTAAATTAGGGCCTTATTTATTTCAATTTGTCGATCTCAAGGGTCATGAAGGACCTAACTTTAAGGGCGTGCGAGCTCGTTTTGAAGTTTTTCGACAGGGTAAGAAGGTAACGACGCTTTATCCAGAAAAAAGAATTTATTTGGTTCGACAGATGGTCATGACCCAGGTTGATATTTATCCCGGTATTTTTCATGATCTTTATCTCGCTTTGGGAGAACCGCTCAACGATCAAGCTTGGTCGCTGCGTTTATACTATAAGCCTTTTATTCGCTGGCTGTGGTTAGGTGGACTAGCTATCGCACTCAGTGGTTTCTTTTCACTTTTACGCTTAATAGGAAAAAATCATGAATAAACTAGGGATTTGTTTAATTTCCTTGCCGGCCTTGGTTTTTATCACTCTGATTTATTTTCTTTGGCGAGGTCTTGCTCTTCATCCAGAGGTTTTGCCTTCTGCCTTGGTGGGCAAGCCGGCTCCTCGCTTTTATCTGCGAGATCTTCTTTCTGAGCGTCCTTTTACTGAGCAAGCATTTAAAGGACAGCTGACAATCTTCCATGTTTGGGCCACTTGGTGTTCGGCTTGCGAAAGGGAGCATCCTTTTTTGATGGAAATAAAAAATAAATATTCAATTCCAATAGATGGGTTGGTGTATAAGGATAAACCTCAGCATATTCAGGGCTTCTTGGCGGAATTTGGCAATCCCTATGACAAAATTGGGGATGATGCGGAAGGTGAAGTTGCTATGGATTTTGGTGTTTATGGTACGCCGGAGACTTTTTTGCTTGATCAGGAGGGGCGGATTGTTTATCGGCATGTGGGGGCGCTGAATGAGGAGATTTGGGAGAGGGGAATATTGCCTTTGATTAAGCTTTACCGAGGGTCGGAATCGAACCGACACGGAGTTGCCCCCACCGGATTTTGAGTCCGGCGCGTCTACCAGTTCCGCCACCCCGGCATGAGGGGGAAGAGTATAGGAAGTGGGGGAGGACGTCAATGTGTGGATTTAGAGATATTCTAGTCAGGTTTTTTTGGACCTTTTCTTCCTGGAGATTCTCCTTTCACTTCTTCTTCTATGTCTCCTTTCATCTCTTGAACATCTTCTTTTTTATGCGCTACTCCTTTTTTACCTTGAATTTTTCTTACCGTCCCAAGAATATGATCACTCTTTTCTCGTCTTGTAGTTTTCGCATTAAATAAAAGAGGAACAGAGAGAGAATTAAAATAAATATCCAAGCGTCCATTCCTACAAAGATTGGCAATTTGCAAAATAAATCCTATGGGAGCAAATAAAATATTAGCAGCAATATGCTTTGCGGAGAATCTTCTAAAAGAATCGAGAGTTTTATTTTGACTTATAATTTTTTCAAAATCCTTATCTAAGGCTGCAATATTAAAAATAGGATTTAATAGACGTGACTTTAACTTTTCACAGGTAACTACTATATCCCTACCTTTTCTATAGCTATCACTATTTATAGGATAGTTGAATAATAGAGGTTGTAATTTGTCCACTATTTTTTGACTAAAACTTTTATCACTACCCTTTAAAACTTTAGCTTCTCCCGCCTTGTTTGGGAAAGGTAACTTAGCCAGTAGTGGTGTCATACTCTCATCCAGATCTTTTAAATCCCATTGGAAGTCCTCGATTTGATCATATACCTTATAACTATTGCCTTGCCTCATTAAAACGGGCCTTCCTTCTCGAGCGCTAGCATAAACTGCGATAGGTAATGGAGGTTTAAAATCCTTAACCGTAATTAAAAGAAGATCGCGCTTATCATGCTCATGCCATTCCATTAAGGATTGGCCATACCTTTCTAGTTCCTCGATAGCATTTTGTATTTCTTGTTTATCTTCAATAACACTCTGTTCATCATCAGGGGCTGCAGATTTAAGTTCACCACTAGGTATGTTAATTTTATTAACTATTGCTTCATATAAAACATCAAAAGCTTTCATAACATTATTTGCCTCAGGAAGATCTAAATCTGCTAATTCTTTCTTTAGTTGGTCCAGTTTTTTTTCATGTATCGGCTTTAAATGTTCCATAGTCATCTCTGCCTCAAGAAGACTCGGATGAAAATCAAATACCCCACATGCTAAGTTGGTAATTTCAAGGTCTCCATTTAGAATCGCATTCATTGCTATTTTCATTTTTTCTAGCATAGCTTGAGGTTTCGCAGCTGCTTGGATTGGTACTTCTGCTTTCAGAGCAGCTTCTGCTAATAGTTGAACCTCCTTCCCCTCCGGCCACAGCAAGTTTTTAAATATAATAAAATACCGTAGAATTCTCTCTTGAATTTCAGAACTCTCGTTTTCCATCTCCCCTAATAAATTATTATACTTATTTGTAAAATAAGCCTGCGGATCTACCCCTGTAAAATCAAAAAATACTGTTGATGCCATTTTACCCACCGTTTCCTCCTCTTCGGGTGTAAGATCACCACCCTGAGCATGGAGCATATCAAACAGCTTAGCTGATTGTTCTATTCGCGCTCTCATTTTATCTCCTCCTCTTTCATTGTCTCTTTAAGAACCTCTCATTTTTCTATCTGCAATTCTCTCCACAGTCTCTTCTATTTTATCCCCATACTTTTCTCTTGTGGTTTTTTTGCTAAAGAGTTTAAATTTGCTAAATTGAATATCAGCCTGTCCGGTTTTGTACCACTTAGCTGCTTGCACGCCCAAACCGACTAGGGTTAGGCTGAATAAAATGTTGGCGACAATATGTGAGGCGGAGCCTCTACGGAATTCCTTGAGAGCGGGTGAGGATTGAAAAGTTTTTTTAAAATCTTCAAGATTTTGTTTAGTGGGATTGTCTAGGTTTTTATATTGACCTAATGAACCTCTTAATTCCATGGCTACATTAATAGCTTCTTGTCCTCTTCTATAGCTATCGCTTTTTAGCAAAATTTTGGCTTCTCCTAATTCTGATTCTATCTCCTTTGAAATAGCGCTGCCTTTTAGAGTAATTAAAGTTCCATCTTTTGCATCTTCTGCATCTTTCGCATCTTTCGCATCTTTCAGAAAAAGTAGATCAGCGTTACCAGGAAATTCTTGAGAGAACGACCAGTTCTTCTGGGCGTCGTAAGTGTATATATTGAAATACTCTCCATTCTTAATCACAAGCGGTATTCCGTCTTGTTCTGCCTTGGCTTTCGCATTGTCCATAGCTGCTTTTATCTTGTCTGGTGATAGACTATCTACTGACAATAAAAGAAAAGGCTTATAATAATCATTTGCCTTCCTTAAAGAATTGCCATAGCTTTGTAATTTTGAGATGCTTTTTTCTATTTGCTCTGCCTCCTTATAACTCAAACGAAAATCATTTTCTGCTTTCACTTCTTCTACTTTTTCCTCTTGTTTTTCTGCTTCTTGCTGAACATTAAGAGAAGCAGCTGCAGGTGCTTGAGCCCGCGCAGCTAGAAATAGCTCAATACCCTGATTTGCTTTTTCGTTTAGAGCTTTCGTTCTTATATCTTCTAAAGAGATCTTAAAGGGGATCAAATATTCTTTTTGCGAATGATCAAACTTGCCTGCTGCATCCTGATAATATTTTTCAAACCCCTCAGGGCTTAGCGTGGACAACTCTAGAAGCGATATACTAAAAGCTAGCAATACGGCCTGATTAAAATCATTTAGAGTGCTGGCCTTTTTATAATCATTAATTGCCTTATCAATTGTCTCCTTTGTAATGTCTTTAACAGCCATAGCCACCTCCATCAAAAAACTCGTAGCTTATTTATTATAGTCAATTTTTGTAAATTTGCGCTTTATCAGCGCAGGTTGTTCAAGCATCTTGAGAAGGGTCTTTCTTTATTACTATTTGTTTTTATTAATAATTTAATCTACCCATGCCGATCTTCCTTCTTGATCTCCTTTTTTCATCATGCTAGCTTCCTTAAATGCATACCTTGGCAAAAGTCTTTCAATCAGCGCCTGTTTTAATCATTTTTTCGATGATTTTTATTCTTTTTGAATTTAATGCGACGAATTTCTATTTTCTTCAATTTCATCATTTGTTCACTGCAAGAGAGATTTTTCCGTTTAGCTTTCTGGTTATTTACAGTTTGTTTTTTTTATTCTTACTACCGCTTTTTATGGGTCATTATCTTTCTCAACAAAACTTAAAAGCACTGGGCTTGAGCTTTCCGAAAAATAGAATAAAGGTGTTAATACTTGTTTTCTTAGCTCTCCTGCTTTTGATTCCGGTGGTATTCTTTTCCGCACAGTACAAATCAGTGCAAAACTTTTATTCTCTTAAACATAGTTCTCCTTATTTCCTTCTTTTTTTATTTTTTGCCATGCCGCCTTATTATTTTGCGGAAGAATTTTTCTTTAGGGGGTTTTTATTCTTGGGTTTGTGGAGAAAATTAGGGTGGCATAGTTATTGGGTGACTGAAATTATTTTTACCTGGGCGCATCTAGGCAAGCCGCCGCTTGAGTTGCTCTTATCTTTTCCGGCTGGGATGGTGTTAAATTATCTGACGGTGGAGACGGATTCAATTTATCCTGCGATGGTGGTTCATTTTATCTTGGGGATTGTGCTGAGTATTGTGGTTACTTTTTTTGTTTAAGGTGAGTGAATTAAGCTAAGTCTAGCGGATCGACATCCACAGCCCAATGAATTCGTCGCTTATTGGAAAGCAGGTCTACTTTTGGCAAGAGGAGGCGTAAAAAAGACTGTAGGGTTTTTTTCTGTTCTGCTTGTAGTAACAATTGCATGCGATGACGGCCTTTGCGACGAGCCATGAGTGCTGCAATTGGCCCACGAATGGAAACCACGCCTGCTAGCTTTCGCGCCTCGAGCTTCACTTGGTTCAGAAAATTTTCAACCTCAAGCAGTTGATGGGCTTCGGCATGGAATAAGGCTAAAGAAGTATAAGGGGGTAAGGTCGCTTGCTCTCTTTCTAATAATAAAGTTTTAGCAACTTCTTGATAATTACCCTGTTGTAGAAGTTGAATAAGAGGATGATGTGGGTGATGGGTTTGGATCCATACCTCACCCGATTTTGCAGCACGTCCTGCTCGACCAGCGACTTGCAAAAGCAGTTGTCCTAAGCGTTCTGCGGCACGAAAATCGCTGCTGAATAAGCCATAATCGGAATCAATAATACCAACGAGGGTAACATTCGGAAAATGATGCCCTTTCGCTACCATTTGTGTTCCAAGCAAAATACGGCAGGCACCTTGATGAATATCATCTAACATGGCTTCCATTTTGCCCTTGCGGCGGGTACTGTCTCGATCAATTCGTGTTAAAGGAAAATCGGGAAAATATTTTTGCAAGGCTTGTTCTAGACGCTCTGTTCCTAAACCCAAGGGCTGCATTTCTTTTTCACCACAGGCTTCGCAGCAAGCGGGAAGCGCTTTTTGTGACTCGCAATGATGGCAGTGTAAACGTCTTGGTCGTAAATGATAAGTCAGACGTGCATCGCAATGGCGACAGACTGCCATCCAACCACAGGCATGACAAAGCAAGACGGGTGAAAAACCACGGCGGTTTAAAAAAAGTAAGACTTGATTACCGGCTTGTAAATGGCTGTCTATTCCTTGGCGTAATTCTAGAGACAGGCCCTCTTCGAGGGTTTGACGACGCAGATCGACGATGCGAAAAGTTGGTAATTTTGCGCCTCCCGCTCGCTCGGGTAGATGGTAGTAGCGATAAGGTCCACTCCAAGAGCGATGCAGGGTTTCAAGCGAGGGGGTGGCCGAGCCGAGGAGAATGGGTATGTGAGCAGCTCGTGCTCGCCAGATTGCAAGATCGCGGGCATGGTAGCGAAAACCCTCTTGTTGCTTAAAAGAAGGATCGTGTTCTTCATCAACCACAATCAAGCCGAGACGAGGCAAGGGAGTAAATATGGCAGAACGCGTACCAATCAGAATCGAGGCTTCTCCAGCGCGCGCGGCGAGCCAAGCCTGCAAGCGAGTTTTTTCAGTTAAGCCTGAATGGAGGGCAACAATGGGAAGATCAAAGCGCTTTCGAAAACGTTCCAGTGTTTGGGGAGTCAGACTGATTTCTGGTACTAAAACCAAAACTTGTTTTTGTTGGGCGACTACTTTTTGAATGGCTTGCAAATAGACTTCGGTTTTTCCGCTGCCGGTGACGCCATCGATGGTAAAAACTGAAAAACTATTTAAGGCTTCGCTTAGGTCTTGAACGAGTATTTGTTGTCTTTCATTGAGCGTTTTTGGTTTCTCGGGAGGGTCTAGGGCTGAGGGCTTTGCTGCGAGCGCTTGAGCAGCTTTGCTCTTTAGTCGTGGCGGCTTACCTTGTCGCAGGGCAGTGGGCAGTGCGGCAGCTAGGACTTCACCGAGAGCATGATGATAATAATCTGCAGCCCAAAGACAGAGCTTCAAGATTTCTGGGGGGAGAATGGGAGAGTGATCTAAAACGGCAGTAATCGGTTTTAGTTTTTTGGGATCCAGCTCAGTTGAGGAGGCAAGCTCTAAAAAAATGCCGACTAGCTCTCGCTTTTGAAAAGGGACGCGAATACGCATGCCGGGTTGTAAAGTAGCTAAAGGAGTATCTTCGGCGGGTAAGTAATCAAAAATTTTTCTTAAGGGCAGCGGTAGAGCTATTCTTATTATTTTCAAAGGTTTAGATACTCCTTGCCAAGAACGAGAGAGGCTTTCTGTTATACTAACAGAAAGAGAAGCACAAACGGAGACTGTCATGAAACCGGAACAGGCCTTAATCAAATTTTTGAAGAAATTGCTGGAACAATTAAAGCCAAAGCCTAAAAAGAAGGCAACGGATGAGGATGAGGAAGAAGAATTGAAGGAAGAAGGCCCGCAGCCGGATCTCAGTCCGGAAGAAGATTTAGCTGAGGAAAAAATAGCGGAGGCCTTGATGCAAATGCTGAAAGAGCAGGCAGAAGAGGCTGAGCAAGGAAAATATCCGAATAAAACGCTTGATCGGGATGAAAGAGCGGAACTTCAAAACCAAGTGATCGATCCTTTACTCAAAAAAGAAAAAAATGACTCGGAAGAAAAAGAAGTCGATAAAAAGCTGGGCACTTATGCAAAAGAGGTGTTAAGCGATAGTCTGAACACAGTGGGTTTCGATAAGATGGCGAAGAGTTTGGGGATTGAAAAAGCAGGTGCGGATAAAGTGAGCCAGGAAGTTGGGGATAGTATAAGTGAGGATCATGATCTTTCTCATACGCCGGCAGATATTTCTTCGGGTCCTGCTTTTAAGAAAACAGATCGCTAAGAGCTTTATTTTTTACCTCCCACCCCTACCCCTCCCTCCACAAAAAGCGTGGAGGGAGGGGATTCAAAGCAGCTTGATTTATACAAAGCAATTCAAAGCAGCTTGATTTATACAAAGCACAAAAAGTAACTCTCTATTTTGACAATTCCAAATTAAATGCTAGCATAAAGACCTTCTTTCTTTTCCTTTGGCGATTCTCACTGAGAAGGAGCTTTTATGCGTCAGGTATTAGTAATTGGTGCAGGACAAATTGGTTCTCTCATTGCTTTTTTATTTGCAAATACACCTGATTATCAGGTTTTTCTTGCTGATGTTGAGCCTAGCAATATAAATATTAAAAGATTACCTAAATTATCACAGTTAAAAATTACGACTCTGGATGCAAGCGACGAAGCTCTGCTCTGTCGTTTTATAAAACAGAATTCGATCGATGCTCTCGTCTCTTCACTGCCTTATTATGCCAATCAACCTGTCGCACAAGCCGCTAAAAAAGAAGGGGTTCATTATTTTGATCTTACAGAAGATGTGGAAACCACCAAAGCGATTACTCAACTGGCAGTGGATTCTAAACAAGTCTTTGTGCCACAATGCGGTCTTGCGCCCGGCTTTATTAGTATTGTTGCTAACCATTTAATGCGTCGCTTTCCAGCTGAAATTGATACTGTCAAAATGCGTGTGGGTGCACTGCCTATTAATATAAGCAATGCCCTACAATATTCTTTAACTTGGTCAATTGACGGTCTGATTAATGAGTACGGTAATTTGTGTCTCGGTATTGAGCATGGCCAAGCAGCTAATCTTTTTCCCCTCGATGATTTGGAAGAAATTAAAATTGATGGCTTAACCTATGAGGCCTTTAATACCTCTGGCGGGGCGGGTAGTCTGGTCGATACCTATCTCGGCAAGGTTAAGTATCTCAGTTACAAAACCATCCGTTATCCCGGGCACTGTCATAAAATACGCTTTTTGATGCAGGATTTAAAATTAAATCAGGATCGCGATACACTCAAACGAATCTTAGAAAATTCTCTGCCTAGAACTTATCAAGATGTGGTTTTGGTCTATGTCTCTGTTACCGGAATGCAAGGGAATCAGTTTATTGAAGAAAATTATGTGAAAAAATTCTATCCAAAAACGCTGGATGGTATTCGTTGGTCGGCAATTCAGATGACTACTGCCTCTTCGATTTGCACGGCAGTCGATCTCGTTTTCGCTCAACCTGAACGCTATCATGGTTTTGTTCGACAAGAAGATTTTCGTCTTGATGATTTGTTGAAGAATCGTTTTGGGAAATATTATTCAGATACGGTACAACAAGAGGCTTATGCACCATGAAGCTATTACACTCTCTGCAAATCGAAGCAAAAAATTCGGGTAGCAGTGCGGGTCCGAAGGATTGGTCGCGCACGAAAGATGCGGGAGAAATTATTTCTTACAATCCTGCAACTGGTGAAGCCTTGGCCTCGGTCTATCAGGCTTCTGCTGCAGACTACGAGCATTTAATTAAGCAAGCACAGCAGGCTTTTTTGACATGGCGTCTTCTGCCAGCACCTAAACGCGGCGAGATCATACGCTTGATTGGTGAGGCGCTACGTGAAAACAAGGAAGCATTGGGAAGCTTAGTTTCCTTAGAGGTTGGGAAATCAAAACAGGAAGGCTTGGGTGAAGTGCAAGAAATGATTGATATGGCTGATTTTGCCGTCGGCCAAGCGCGCATGCTGTATGGCAATACGATGCATTCTGAAAGACCGGAGCATCGTTTATATGAACAATGGCATCCACTTGGTATTACCTCTGTCATTACTGCTTTTAATTTTCCCGTGGCTGTTTGGTCTTGGAATGCCTTTATTGCAGCTATTTGCGGCAACACGGTGATATGGAAACCTTCTCCGAAAGCGCCCTTATGTGCTTTGGCCGTGCAACATATTTGCAATTCAGTTTTAGAAAAATTTTCTTATTCAGGTGTCTTTTCTTTATTGATCACAGCTGAGGTGGCGCTCATTAAAAAAATGGCCTCTGATAGCCGTATTCCGCTGGTTTCTTTTACGGGCTCAACTCAGGTGGGACAAGCAATCAATGAACTGGTTGCAAAACGCTTAGGCAGAACAATTCTGGAATTAAGCGGTAATAATGCCATCATTTTGGATGAAAGCGCTAATTTAAATTTAGCTATTCCGGCTATTGTTTTTGGTTCGGTGGGGACGACAGGACAACGCTGCACGACAACACGACGTTTATTTATTCAGGAAACGATTTATGATTCGGTGGTAAAAGCCTTAGTCAAGGCTTATCAGAAAGTTACCATCGGTGATCCCTTAGATGCTAAAAATTTAATGGGGCCTTTAATTGATGAAAAAGCGGTAGAGCACTATCTGCAAACGATTGCAGCGATTAAAGCAGCGGGGGGTAAAATACTCTGTGGTGGAAAGGCTCTGAAGCAAGCGGGTTATTATGTTGAACCGACTTTAGCAGAGGCGGAAAATCATTGGGAGTTGGTACAAGAAGAAACCTTTGCGCCTGTTTTGTATCTGTTTCGCTATAAAAAACTAGAAGACGCTATTGCAATGCAAAATGAATCTCGCTTTGGACTTTCTTCGGCACTTTTTACGGATCGATTGCAGAGTGCGGAGTTGTTTTTGTCTGCTGCGGGGAGTGATTGTGGTATTGCTAATATTAATATTGGCACCTCGGGCGCTGAGATTGGCGGTGCTTTTGGAGGAGAGAAGGGAACGGGTGGTGGACGTGAGGCTGGTTCTGATGCTTGGAAAGGGTATATGCGACGACAAACGAACACGATTAATTGGGGGAAAACTTTGCCTCTAGCACAAGGTATTCAGTTTGAGCTAGGATAGGCTCTTGTCTTAGTCCCGGTGGCACAGATGGATAGCGCAGCCCCCTCCTAAGGGGCAGGTCGGCGGTTCGAATCCGCCTCGGGACGCGTTAAGAATCAGACGCTTACAAAATCATATTTTGGCGGGGAGTGGGAAAAATTCTTCTAGGGGCATCCATAGGGGCAACCAAATCACTTTTTAGGCCTACTAGCGCGAGAAAAAATTTTACCGTACTCTAAATATTCTCACCCATATTGGAGAAACTCACTAGTGATTACATGGAAAGAGATCGCTTATGGCGCCATTACCCTGTTAGTAGGTATAGCTGGATTTGTATTTTTAGAACTTCAAAACAAAGTAAATGAGCAATCAATTCTTTTGACCAAATTATCAAAACAGATGGATATAGTTGTCAGCATTCTCAACATAAAAATGCCCGATGCAAATCTGCCCGCCTTAATTTCTACTGCCGCCGAAAAGAATATTGGGCCAGAAAAAGTTGCAACAGTGATGCCATTAATCAACACGAATCCCACACAGGCTAAGGTCTATATGAAGACCCAAATGCAACTTAACAATAATGAAATAGATTTAATTATGCAGCCCACAGAAATAACCAATAAAAATCTTATGATGCAAAAATTAAAATAATAGTAAAATATAAACAGAATTTTAGGTGATCTTTTTACAAAAGACCGCGTGTCTTGATGAAAGCAACTTATACTTAATCAATCTGCAGCGCTCTGATTGGGGGAAATAGCTCACCTACTTCAAGCTTCAAAGCCTTTGCAATGCGAATTAAATTAAGAGCAGCTAAATTTCTCTCCCCTCGTTCGACACTCCCCATATAGGTACGATCTAATCCCACTTCATAGGCAAACGACTCTTGGGAAAACCCCTTGTTTTTACGAAGTTCTCTTATTCGCTTACCTAACCTAATTAATGCTGGATGTTTTTTGCGCATTTATGTAGAATATGCGCCCTATACCTATAAAACCACGGACTATGAGTATCATAGAAGGAGATATTGAATTTAATGACTTAAAACGAGGAAACATTATGAAAATGATAATTTTATTATTAAGCTTGCTATTATATACCAATGTTTTTGCCAGTCCTGTTTTTTGCCCACAAACAATCACCTGTTTAAAAAATACATGTTATGGAGTTCCTCAGAATTTTTATATTAGTTCTGCGTGGGGTAGACATGACCCTAACAATACTTTTTATTTTTATGAAGCTGATTCGTTAGAAGCTATGCAGGCACCTTATACATGCAGATACGCTGCTGATATTAGAATGAAGGACTCAGGTATTACAATAACTTCGCAAATACCAATAAAAGCTGATATTAAGCAGCCTGAGAATAACTGGTTTGATGCCAACGCTAATAGAAGCTGGGGAGCGGTATATTACTGCTACTATAATGCGCGCCATTGCCCATTTAAAATATACTAATTTTCAATAAAATTGCCTTCAGTTTTGTGGAAAGATTGTGGATTAGCTGATTATAATGCTCATCCTGGCTTAGAGTCGTAATCAGCTATGATTGGAGTTTGAAAATGAGATTTGCATTAGTTAATGGGGAACGCCACGAAGCCCAACCTGGCTTATCCGGAAATTGCCGAAGTTGTGGTGATCTTATGGTGGCAAAATGTGGAAAAATCAGAATTCCCCATTGGGCTCATCGTGGAGAAATTATTTGTGACCCTTGGAAAGAAAAAGAAACTGAGTGGCACCGCTCCTGGAAAGGCCAGTTTCCAAATGACTGGCAGGAGATACACCATCTATCTGAAGCCGGTGAAAAACATATTGCAGATGTAAAAACTGATCAAGGTTTCGTACTTGAGTTCCAGCACTCCTTCCTTAACTCTGAAGAACGTAAATCTCGCCAAGACTTTTACAAAAAGTTGATTTGGGTTGTACATGCCAAAAAGCGAAAAAGAGATCAGGCAAAGTTTATCAAATTATTGAATGAGGGCATGCAACCTTTTAAGAATATCCCTTTGCTAAAGTTGAGAGGTTTTTTAGACGAATGCGCACTACTAAGGGACTGGGCTGGCAGCCCTGCCCCAATATTCTTCGATTTTGATGAAACATCGACACTCTGGTATCTTCTTCCTCATAGCTCCGTTACCCAGGCATACGTGGTAAAGTTTTCGAAAGAATATTTTATTGAATTACATCTCAAAGGGATAAATCACGATCTAGAATTCTGGTTCAGTGAATTAATCAATCTTGCATTAAATAAAAAATTAGGATGATAAAAGTTAAGAAATTTTCACAAAAAGATAAACTGTAGGCTTTCCTGGAGCCCCATTTGTCTTTTCTATCCACGCCTCACTAATTCGATTTGCATTTAACCAATCGCGAAAAGTTGGGATAAGAGCCCTGGTAACGTATCCTATCAGTTTCCTATTAACTATAATGCGGATTGCGTCTTCTTGAATTTCTTGATTAAATTCGTTTTCAAAAATAGCAACATCTCCAATACCAATCTCAAAGTTATGAGACTGCTGAAGCTGCCGATATCCTGCGGCCTCTAATAACATTTCACAAGGCCCATTAACATCATCAAAAGGATGTACAATAGAAAAACCATCTGTTGGTAGCCTTGCCCCCGAGTACCCTAGCAATGCAAAGTCACTTAACTCTACATCAGGCTTAAGCCTCAATCCTTCTAAATATTGCTTAAAATCACCCCTAGCCCTGGGAGGCAAACGACGCATAAATGCATCTAACACATTATGGTGAGCATTATTTATATCCTGAAAGGCGGGATATCCAGAAAAACCTTTCTTCTGAGCATCAACAAAATCCTTGGTGCCGCACAAATAGCTTAAACTAACATCTTCCCCAACTCGGTTAAGTTCAGCAACAATATATCGAGTACGACAACGCTCATCAGCTGATCGCCAAGTAAGCAACAACTTCTTCGGTTCTATGATATGTTCTATAAAGTGCATAACTATATCTCTAGATCATTTATCAGGCGACCACAACGGAATTCGACCAACTTTAACACAAAAGACGCTCTTTCAGCGCTCAGTTTAACAGGTACTTCAAGTCGTGTTAACTTATTTAATACATCTTTAAAAGCAATAAAATCAATATATTTTAAGCAGTCGAGCATTATTTCACGAGTTTCAGGATATTTTTCATTTAACCTTTTAAGCATCTCTTCATGTCCCATTCGTTTTGCATCACTCAACGACCATTTCATATGATGCCGCCCTTTTCGGAAATATTTTTCAAATTTTTTAATGTCATCATAATCTCTAAATTTGCTGGATAATATGCTATACCCCATGCTTGTTCCATTATCAAAAACAGGAGCCATACGAATTTCTTTTGGTATCTCCTCTAATTCGCCTTGCTCTGTAAATGTGAATTTTTCTATTATGCCCCAATTATCTTGATGGCGATCAGTATTCCCAATCAATGCATCAAAAACAAATGCCTTGGCCCAATACTCTTTCCAATTTTCAGTAAAAAAAGGAAATTTAATCTGCAGGTCTTGCAGAATCTTCATTACAGTTTCAAAGTTATGTTGCTCTCCTGTTTTTCGATCAAAATTGGCTATGTACTGTTGGCAAAAGTCGCCCCCAGGTGTATATATCTGCGTCCCTGACTGTGGAAAATAAAACCATTCAATTAATGCCCCTGATTGCTGTTCCTTTTTATCAAACGCAGCAAAAGCTGGCGGGACTGGCACTTTCATTTGGCAGCCTAAGTGATAAGCAATAATTTCCATCCAAAATTGCTCAGGATAGCGAAGGGTCGATCTTTTAAAAAGATAACGATGTCCTGATAACAAAAATGGAAAAGGCTCCTTAGATGGGCAAAATACTAATGTCTTATCTCTAGCCCCTTCAGGATATTGTGCAAATTCTTCGTCCCTTTGCCAATCAGTAATATCCACTGCCTGCTTAAGAGAAGCTATATTCTTTGCTTCCATTGAACTACCTTAATTATAAGAATTTCTCACCCGCATGATTCTCAAACAGCTTAGATTCTCTCACATAACCCATAACTGTTTCTGGTTTCTTATGACGAGACACTTCCATCAATTTAAAAAGATCAGCGCCAGCCGCAGCACCAGACGTGATAAAACCGGAGCGAAGGCTATGCCCACTAAAATCCCCCACCGTTAACCCAGCTTTTTTAGCATAATTTTTTACTATATTAGCTACGCTTCGGTCAGTAAGAGAAACAGCTCCTATAGCCCCCCATTGAGAAATGGGCCTAAAAATATAGCCCTCATTAATATCAGCCTCCTTCAACCATGTATAGAGTGCATCAACCGCCCGAAGCCGACTGCCATTTAAGATGGCAACTACTTGCCCATATCCTTCTTGATCAGTCTTCGACCTGCGAATAGTAACCTTTACCCCCTCAGCGGTTCGCTCAATATCGCTAATTTTGATAGCAACAAGCTCAGAACGACGAAATGCCCCTGAAAACCCCAACAATAAAATAGCTTTATCACGAAGACCAACAAGAGTAGATGAGCAATGCTTTACCATCGCCTCTAAACGCTCCACAGTAATAGGCGCTTTCTTTTTGGGAGCAGCCCCTATTTCCCGTTTAATTCCTTTTAAAACCGCTTTTACCGCCTTGTGTTGCGTAGGGCTTTCATATCCCCTACTTTCATGCGCCAATTTAATCGAGGCGAGCCTACGAATAAGTGTCGCGGGTTTAATCCCTGCTTTAGCTTGCATACTTAGAAAACTGGCAATTATTTCGGGAGTAGATGGCAATGGCATACAACCCTGAGATTCACACCAGTGAGAATAAATTGCCCAGTCGCTTTTATAAAGCCTTCGAGTACTGGGAGCCAATGCTTGCTCAATATAACTCTTGGTTAAATTACTTACAGTACTTAACTCAGTAATTCTTACATCGACACTTTGGAGGACCTCATTTTGATTGCTCATAATTTAGCCTAAATTAACTTCCGAGAATAGTATTTATCGGAAATAATACAGGACATTCTATAAAATGCAAGAAAATGATCTAACAATTTCATTTATAGGTCTAAAAATACACAACAATATAAATCTGTTTATATGTTTGACTAAAAAGTTATTAAAGGATAATATTTGCCCTTATTATTTTATTTATTATAACTTCAATGAAAGCACACAAAAAAATCCTCGCCCTTAGTATAAATTCAAAAACAGTCCTCTTTTGTCTCCTGATCGTGATTGGGTATCTTGTTTGGGATAAATTCAATACTCAATCGCAAATTGCAGCCAAGAAAAAAAATGAACTCATAGCGTATTCTATTTGCGTGGGACGCGCAGAAGATAACTACCAATACAACTGGGCATATGCTTGCATGAAAAATGCTGAAACATTAAATAAAGAATTAAAAGCCTGTAAAAAATTAGCTGCGGCACATGCTCGCTATTTTGCATCCCCATACATCAGCTATGAAAGATTGTTAAGTTATGGAGTTGCACAATGTGAGAATACCTATGGAAACGAATCTTATAAAAAAGCTGACTGTTTACTTCCCAGTCATCAGGCTGATTCTTTCAATACCAAGTTAAGAGAAGATAAACAGAATTGTGCTTATTCAAGCAAAATTGCGCATTAATACCGCCATAACCTCTCGGGATCGCTCAAAATCATAACGAGGGTTGCTTCCTGACTCCGCATTTTCTATAAGTTTTTTAACGACCGCTTGCATTGCGTAATGTAACGAGACATAAATATGATATCTTGGTCATATCGCCCGTGCTTCCTAGCATTAAACCTTGAAATGGCTTTTCCGGCGAGGCTTTTTACACCAGCCAGCTTCCACGGCTTCCACTGGTGGATTAATCTTGATTGTCGTTTCCGCCTTTCCTGTGTCCAGCCGTTGTTCATTTTTAACCTCCAATAATTCGTTCCCAGGTTTTAAATAACCCCCATTATTGACCTGTTGATTGAGGGCTATATTTTGTTGCCCTACAATTTGCCTCTGGGCTGGGTACTTTATTGCATCTAATGCTAACAATGTTTTCCGCGCCTGACCTTGCGCCCGTAAAGCAATGTCCATATAGGCTCTTAGTCCATCAAGATATTCAGCACGCGCCGCTCTAGATACCATCATATTAAAAATAACGTCCAGCGTTTTAGCCTGGCAGATTAATGTTTCTTCAAGCGTACTCTTATCCCCTTTCCGCGATTCTTCGGCTTGCTCTTTAATTATTTGATGCAACATTTTCAAATTAAGTTCGTATTGTTCATCTTTTTTCGGATTGGCAAGCGCATCAATAGCCATAACAGCCAATTTTGAGCTATCAGGGTAAGCTTTTGCTCTTCTAAGAGAATCTGCTTT
The DNA here is from genome assembly GCA_964466595.1 of uncultured Coxiellaceae bacterium. Lineage (GTDB taxonomy): Bacteria > Pseudomonadota > Gammaproteobacteria > DSM-16500 > DSM-16500 > JABDGC01. The sequence goes on from CAYXNR010000010.1 coordinate 47,029, forward strand.
TTCTTCAATGGATCTTTGATCTGTGCTCATAAAAACTCCCATTCAAAATTATGATACCGATTTAAAGATCATTCTCCTGCTTAGCCGGCGGTGCTTCGTCTGCTTTCTTTTTATGAGGGCGTATATAAAGCCAATAATCCGGCTCCTTTGGATTTTTCTTGTAGGTATTTGGCATGACCGTCAGCTGCGTAATACCATTAAGGCCGCCAGAAAGATAAGTGTTTCCGTTTTTGTCTTTGCCTTTCCAAAGGCCGGTTAATTTAATCATATCGCTCATAACGTCTTTTCCTTTTATCTTGGTTTTTGCTATGGTCATTTTCAAATCGGAGACAATCAAGCTCAAAAGCAACATTATCCTGAGCATTTATAAGGGTAATATACCCGCCATGTCTGCTGATAAGCTCTTTTAAAGTTTTCATTTCATCTCGTAATTGTTTCTTGGTTGGTGCAAATAGATTCATTTGAGACACCTCTCGTCCGTGAGTAATCTACAAATTGGATTGGTTTATTCTTAGGATGCCCTAAATATTGCAAGGATTTTTTATCAAACCACAGCATGATTTTGCCTTCCCATCCATTCTCACGCTGCTTATCACATATCCATAGAGCATCAAGCTCTTCTAACTTTTTTTCTTCATCTACAGTCAGTAAGATGCCGTTTTCTTTTTTACGAAGCAGCTCTTCCTTTTTCTTATTTCGCCAAACAACAAAGTTACTATCAGCTAAGTCAGTGATAGCACCGGAACCTTTTACGTCCAGCTTTGATGGCGGCTGCGATTCATCGCTTAATTTCCGTGGGTGAGCAACAATATGCACCTGGCAACTGTACTGGTTCTTGAAATCACAAATTTTTTCGATAAAAGCTTTCTGAGCCTTAAAGTCTTCCTCATCAATTCCGCACTTCATAAATGAATCAATTATAAAAACATCAATCCCATACCGCTGTCTGGCATATAAAAAGACCTCAAGTAAACGGTCAGATTTTGCAGTACCAACCAGATCAAAAAGCCATAACTTATCGCTATACCATTCACAAACGGCTCTAATGTAACCCTCTGTCGGGTCAACGATGCCCATAGCTTGACGAGTCAACCGCGACAACAGTTTTTTAGGTTTAATCTCAAGACTTGCTATACAAACACGAGCACCTTGCTTCATCATGCTTAAGATAGCGTTACCGATCATCTGGCTTTTGCCATGACCGTTGATACCGCTCCAAATGCTAAGCTCATCAGGACGAAATAAAATTTTGCCAAGAGCATATTGCCAAGGCGGGTTATACCCAAGAATTGTGCCTTCTTTCGGAAAAAATTCATTTACTACTTGATCTACAAAATAGCTGGCTTGCTTTAATTCATCGGGGTCAAGCGTTCTCGCTTCGTCAAAGCATTTTTGTATTTCATCTTTGGTTACTCCTTTCTGTAAGCATTCGTTTGGGTCTTTATAGGGAAACTCAACCACGCGACAACGATGTCGCCCTAAACGCCCAATTAACTCTACAACCGCCGACTTCCCTTCATCGTCAGGGTCAAAGCAAAGGTAAATCTCATCAAAAGCAGTTAAACGATCAAATTCATTCTCGATCCACTTTTGTTTATCACCGGCACCACCGCCAAACGGCACACTTAACGCCGGAATCCCATACTGGTGCAGGGTCATGGCGTCAATCTCGCCTTCCGTCAAAGCCACCTTTCTTACAGTTGGCGAAAGTGCCTGCCATCCATATAAACAGGGCTCAGCGCCGGTTTCGGTGTGCATTTGCTTCTTCCCATTAGGAAGACGGTCTAAGTGTAGATATTTAACAAAGATAAGCTCATCGTCTCGAAAGTAATTGAAAATAATTTCCCGCCCCTGCTCGCCTACTTTGAATGCTTGAATTGTCTCAAAGGTAATATTTCTTTTGCGTTGAAGATAATCCATGACCGGCGAGGTCTGTACCAAAGTCACCGATTTTAATTGTGGCCGAGTATATTTTTTAGGTTTATACGCCTCAAATTTAGGCGGGTTAATTCCAAGATAGTGCTGCGCCTCTTTTAAGGCCTCTCTAGTGTCTATTCCACGCGTTGCAGCCCAGAGATCAAGCAAGTCGCCTTTATGCTCTCCAGATGCAAAATCACACCAGATTCCCGCCTTCTCGCCAGCAATCTTCACTTTCAGCGATTCGCCTGGTTCTCCGAGGATGTTCCCAACACACCATTCATCACCGCTACGCTTACCCTGCGGTAATAAATATCTCGCCACATCTGCTGCTGATCGAGCCAGCATTTCCGATACCTGCTTAAAGCTATTCACGGCCTGCGCCCTCCATAAAACTTGCTGTTGCTGGCTTAACTTTCCTCTGAGAATATTCATACGCCCTTCGTAGCCACGTATTAAAAGCCATGTCCCATCGTTTAAACTCATTCCCTTTTGATAAATGATTCTCTTTAAACTTTATAAATTCACTATCAACATCTAAGCCAAACTTCCTAGCCATTTCCTTATGAGAGTCATTTATCGTCATATCATCGGGAAAAGGAATGTCCTTCTTTTTTCCATGTTTATTATTGCGAGTCATCTTTAAACTCCTATTGATGTTATTGGTGATGTTATTACTGTTATTAGTGGGGCTATTAGCACCTACCCCAGAGGCTAATAGCACCTGGTTCTCAGTGCTAATAGCCACTAGGTGCTCAGAGCACTGGGTGCTAATAGCGCCTAGTTTCTCAGTAAATGAATACTTGTTATTTATGCCGCGTCTTCTTTCTACATTGATAAGCCCTTTTTTTTCTATTGCAGGGATATATCGTTTGACTGAATCAGAGGACAAGCTGCAATCAATGGCAAGCCTTATAAATGAGGGATTACAATATTTCTTTCTTCCCATATAGCTTGCCAAGAAAAAGAGAATAAGTTTTTCATAAGCATTAAGTTTGTATTGATGCGATATTTCATTGCGAAGAAATCGGTCAACAAGTACCTGGGATGGTATTTTCATATCTGGTTGCTCCTGATTTTCGACAATAAAACCAAGAGACCGCGTTGAGCTTCCTTCGCACTAATATCTTGCGGAAAGCTTAATATTAAATTATGAATATCGCTCGCTAATGCTGGATATGATTTTTTGATATTGCTATAATTTCTCTGGCTTTCAAGCTTGCTGCGACACATTTTCTCCAACAGAAATGTGTCGCAATGTTTTCTTGCTCTCATTATTAAAATCCTTTTAAATAATGAAATCTTTAATTAATAAAATTCTGTCAAAAATATGCGTTCTTTTATATTTTTGGGCCTTGTTTAATTAGCGCAAGAATATCTTCAACCTTCCACACGGTTATTTTTGGACCCAATTTAATCGCCCGGGGGAATCTACCGTCTTTTATGCCCTGCCACCATGAGCTTTTGCCAATAGGAATTAGAGGAGGAACAGGAGGGTTAGCTTTTGGTTTACCCAGTATCTGCGAAAGTCGTAGATAACCTGTTTGTGGTAATTGATTCATATTGAATTGCCTTAATCTTATTTAGATTAAGGCAATCCTACACTATCCATTATCTAAAATATTTCGTGGCCGTTATTAGCCTTTATTGACCCTTATTGGCAGCTATTGGCCACTATTGGGCACCTTATTTTTTGTATATCTTTTCCATCTCTTCTCAAAGATGCTGCGCGGAAGCCTCTGCCCTTCAATGCATAAAATGTCATCTTTGTCCCTTTTTATATAAAAAATCTTCGGAGGATCATTATTAATCACACCCCACACATCATCCTTTGAAGGCACCCTATTATTATGCTCAACAAATTTTTCAGCGGACGCAACAATGAATTTGGCAATATCATCCATTCTTTTAGGATATCCAGTAAAATAATTAGAAATATTTTCTGATTTACCAATAGCTTTATTATCGTTCGTGTTCTCCTCATTCATACAAAATATGACAAGAGAGAAAACTTCCGATGGTCTCATATTAGGTATTTTACATTTAGCATCCCGAAAATCGTCCAACTCTGGAATATCCGGCAATTTTATCTGATTGAAATTATCTCTATTAAAAGCTCTTTTCCGAAGAGAGCCCAAAATGCTTATCACATTTCCATCTATCAACTCCCCTTTATCATTACAAAATTGTTTCAACGCTGGATTTTTTTCTAAGAACTTTTTTTGAAAATTCCGATTCATCATCATGGCTTTCCTTTCTAAATAAAAGAATATTGTTTTTGTTTATTGCAATCTGCTTTTCGACAAGATCGCCCCATGCTCGCCAAGCAGCTTTCTGCTCTTCTGAATAAGTTGCTCGTTGATACACAGCCACCAGCTTATTTAACGGCTGATGATTTAGCATCCTTTCAATTATGTGAGGTTGAACCTTAAGATGCTCAGCCCAAGCTGTAGAGCAAGACCTTCTAATGTCGTGAACCGTGAATGGCTTTACATCAGATAATGGCGCTGATGTTGCTTTTTTCTTCTCTTTGGCATTTGGTGATACTGCCAATAATTTATTTATTGCATTTGTAATATAATCCCTGTGAATTGATCCTGAACCCGTATTAAATACAAATTTTGAACCTCCTGTGAGAAGGCGCAATTCACTGAGAATCTTTAAACTTAATGGATGAAGGAAAATCACATGTTTATTTTTATTCTTTGTTCTGGTTGATGGCAAAACCCATTCTTCTCGATCAACACTTAGCTCTTCCCATTGCATGCCGGCTACTTCACCTCTACGTGCTCCCGTAAGAATTAGCAGCTTTATTGCCCCGCTTAGCACTGGATTCATCGCAAGTTTAGTTTCTTTCCCTTTTTTGATTAATATTGTTCTATCCAAAACTTTCCAGAGCTTTTGTAATTCTTCAAGCGTTAAGACGCGATCACGCGATCTATTAGGACTAGCCGAAAAATCTTTAGGTTTTAGCATGCGACTGGGATTTTGATCAATATAATGCCGCGTTAAGCCGTAATCTAACATTAAATTAAGTGTCGTTAAGGCTTTCCTTGTTTCTTCTCTAATCCCCTTACGGGCCATAGCATCAAGCGCTGATGCAAGATGCCCCCTAGTAACATCCTTTACAAATAAATTTTCTAAATTTTTTTTGAGATGCAATCGCCAACGATCTTCATGGCGCTTTATCCATATTAGTGTAACCTCGCCCGTTATTTTTATAAACTCAATCCAATCTTGAAACAGCTTTTGCATAGTGATTGCATGGGCATTTTCTGCTCTTGCCGCTGCTCTTGCGCTTCGTGGGTCGATACCCTCTACTACTAACTTTCGTAGCTCAGTTACTTTTACACGAGCTTCCTTTAGTGAAATATTTTCAGTCGAGCCCAGAGTCATCCTAATAACAGTACGATCTCCTGGCAGACGAAAGCAAAAAAGCCAGCTTTTAATTCCATTGGTTCGAACCCTTAGGAAAAGGCCATTCCCATCAGCTAACTTGTATTCCTGCCGTTTGACACGAGCATTTAGAACTTTTTTTGCATCAAGCTTGCTCATCATATTCCTCTTGTTATAGGGGCATCCATGGGGGCAGCCAAATTGACGGATTTGCGCGAAGTTTAATGAATGAAGCCGGACATGGCAAGACTATAACGTACTTATTTTTAAAGAATTTCTGGACATTCCTGGACTAAAATGGATATATTATTGGACGCCTCCTAAGGGGCAGGTCGGCGGTTCGAATCCGCCTCGGGACGCGTTAAGAATCAAGTGATTACAAAACGCACCCGCCGCTTGACATAACAAAATTCCTCTTTGGGTGACCATCTGGGTGACCAAATTTTTAAATAGGATAAAGCAATGATTTATTTAAACGGTGAATTCATACCATCATCCCAATTCAAAATAGAATCTAACGATAGAGGCTTACTGCTTAGCGATGGGTTATTTGAAACCATGCGTATCTATGAAGGAAAGGTGTTTTGCGTAGAAGAACATTATGCACGACTCCTAAAAGGAGCAAGCGCTTTAAAAATACCGCTTCCTTTAAAATTAGAAGAACTCAATGATATTCTATTAAACCTGCTTAAGGAAAATGACCTAGCAAATAAGGATGCGACGCTAAGAATAACACTGACCAGAGGAGCAGGCCCGAGAGGCTTATTACCCCCCGCCGAACCTAAACCCACCATTATGATTACTGTCGCAGCAATGCCTCACGCAGAACATCCACCTTTGAACCTTCATATCTGCGCTAATACCCGAAGGAATGAAAAATCTCCATTAGCTAATCTTAAATCATTGTGCTACTTAGATAATATTTTGGCTAAAATGGAGGCTGTCGAGCATAAAGCAGATGACGCCATTATGCTCAACACAAAAGATAAAGTGGCTTGCTGCAGCGCTGGAAATATTTTTATTGTTACCCACGATAACACTGTACTAACACCTAGAATTGAAGATGGTATCTTGCCTGGAATTACCCGGAAACTCATTATCGAAGATTGCAAAGAAATTAATATCCCTTTAATTGAAAAAGAATTAACCGTGGAAGAGGTCCTAGGCGCGAAAGAGGTTTTTATAACGAACTCCGTGCTTGAAATACAACCGGTTGCCATGATTAATGACAAACCCGTCAATGATGGAAAACCGGGGGAATTAATTGCAAAACTAAAGGATCTGTACAACAAGAGAATAAAAAAAAATTCTATTGCATCCAGTGAAAAACAATATCAAAATCCGGCCTTGCTTGTTAATAATTTTAATAATAAAACAAGCACAAGCAATGACCTAGAGCAGCCAACCCACACTGTACACGAAGGAGAAAAAATAGCGCTCAAATAATAAACATGGGTTACTTATGGAATGGATTACTAATTACACAAAATCAATATATAACAACATAATTGGCTGGCTAGAAATTACCCTACACAAGGAAGCAACATATCGATGCCTTATTGATAACATAGAGTTAACCAACCGACAGGCAATAATCCACTATAAAACGATCGGTTGCAGAAGCTTACAACAAGACACAGCCTCTAATTTAAATAAATCGACTGTATTTTCTTTATTTAGGCCTGACCATGCGCAGATCATTGTATCCATCGCAACGGTTGAATCTTTATTAGGAAAATCTTCTGAAGAAATAATAGAAAAATTTCAGCAATATGTTTCTTATTGCGCACAAAAATTAGCTAAAGGTTTATAATGATAGTCTATTTAGCCATGGTATTTGTCGTTTTTGAAATACTGTCCATGATATTCAATCAGTATTTTGTATCCATGAATTTTTTTGGCATCACTCTGCCAGTAAATATCAGCGTAATATTCTTTTGTGTAGGATTTTTTATATTAGACCTAGTAACAGAAATATATAACAAAAAAATTGCTGATAAATTAATTTACGGAAAAATTCTATGCCAGGTTTTATTTGTTCTATTCGGAGAAATTGGAATTATTGGGGCAACCCTACAAGGCTCTCAATTATCACAAATTATAATAGCCACACCTAAAATGATTCTTTATAGCATAATTGCTTCTTTTTTTGGATATAAACTAACAACCTCTCTCATGCAATGGCTAAAACTCAGATACAATGGACAATTTCTCATGCTAAGATATTTATGCTCTACTTTGCCAGGAGAGTTAGTATTTTCTCTTATTTTTTCTATACTGTCTTTTTCTACTGGAAAATCCTTATCTCAATTCATCATGATATTTCTAACACTTTCTGGAATAAAAATAGCCCTGTCGGTTGCTTTTTCAATTTTGGTTGTTCCCGTAACCAATTTTATAAAATTATTTTGTTATCGGCATAATGAGATCGTGGAATATATTGCCTTCACTTAAACTGACTTCGTGATTCAATTAAAACACCATATATCGTTATTTTTTCATTCTTGAAATTTTTATACATAGCATCAGCAGATTTAAGATAGATGTCATCTCCGTCGGAAAAATACTGCCTAAAAAATATCTGACTAGTTGCGTCAACCGAGAAAATAATAAAATCGCCGCTGCAAGGCTTTTTATTCGGATCAAAAATTAAAATACTACCTTGGTTAAAAGTTGGCTCCATACTTGTGTTTTCAAGCTTTACTGAAAAACAAGAGCATGGATAAGCCGAATCAGCTATAACTGATTCAACACCTGAAATCTCATCTTTTTTCCCAACAGCATTCATGGCAAATAAAGGAATTTTGCGCACAGGAGAGTCAGTAGCAAGACTTACAAATGATCCTTTTCCTGTTTTTAGCCATTCTGGACTGACTTCCAAAACAGCAGCCATTTCATTTAAAAATTTTGGCTTGGCTGAGTGATTTAAAAGGTAGTTCAACGCTTGCTTTGAAATTCCTATTTGCTCAGCAAGCCAGGATTTTGATCTTTTTTGTTGCCTTAACAACATCAAAATACGCTCACCAAAAGCCGAATGAGTTTCTCCACTTGCCGCTTCTGTCAGAAATACCGTGCTTAAATTCATTTCTTCCTCTTCTAATCAAAAAAATGTTGACTTGAAGCAATTTATTTTATAAAAGGTAAAAATACTTTACGTTTTGTAAATATTAAGTAAAAGATTACTTTACCATGTTTTTCCCTATTTTTCTTCTGGCAGGACTAAAAAAAATAGAAATTACAAAAAACTTAAAAAGGGTTTGGGACTTAAAGATCTATTTATGGAGAAATATCATGTCAAGGGCAGATTTAGTATCTAGTATGCTAGGAAAGAACCTCGATCGCTTATCTTCCATTGAAAAGATATTACTAGAGGTAAAACTAGTTACCCATCTTTATCACGAATTATCAGATATTTTTAAATCTCGCTATCAGGACTATCAAAAACTAATTAAATCTAACCAGGGGCAGGAGGAATCCATGTTTGGCGCAAAATTTATGCAGGAAATGTTGAATGATATTTTATCAACTCAGGAATACTCTTTATCTGGGGTTGCAAATCATACTCACATACCCGAAGATGTCTTATCCGATATCGCTACTGGCTTAAACCCCAACCCAACGTTTGATTTATCAAGAAAGCTTTTTGAATTACATACTACCGTTAGACGTGATCTTTATAATCAGATAATGCGTAAAATTGCGGCAGAATATTTAGTATCAACGTAAATTTTTCCTGAAAAATGGTGTAAGCATAATTATTGGCTCTCAAGTTGAACTGACAATAGGTACAACGAGAAAAAAATAAATTATCATATCGAGCTTTAAGCACCACATCAGCGATCCTTATGATCTAAGTGGACATGTTCCATGTATTCAATTAATCCTTGAAGTAACCCCGTTTTAGGGGTTTGCAATTAAGGCGCTTAATATCTGTGCAGAATCAATTAACCCCTGCTTCGCGAGTGTTTCAATATATTCTTCCTTTGTTTTAGGTGGGTTTTTTAACCTGCCGTGATGACGCCTTGCAGCAGAAATAACTCTTTCAGGAGACAGATCAATAAGATGATTTATAAATTCGTCTGGATGTTGCGCTTCAATATTATATTTATCAAGTAGCTTCCTGGGAAAATGTCTCAAGTTAAATGTCACAATAACGGAACATCCAGAATGAATAGCTGCTGCCAAAACATGGCGGTCATTCGAATCTGGCAAGGTTAAACTGGATATTAATTCTTCATAGCCATCAACCAAACAATCACGCACATGACTGTTCATCAAATCTCTAGTTCTTTCTAAGACTTTCAGATTAAGATCTTTGCGATTTAATAAAACATTCCTGATCCATTCATCATTAATAGCATTGGTCCATTTTGCTCGAAACAAATCAGTTAATGCTAACTCCATTAACAAGTCCCGTAGCGGTGCTGGATATAAAACGCAAGAATCGTATAACGCAGAAAATGCCATTCATTAGTATCCCATATCATGCTCTT
>CAYXNR010000011.1:0-55981 GCA_964466595.1 uncultured Coxiellaceae bacterium
GACCTTAAATGCCAATACCATTTTAACAGCGAACAATGCGGGCGCGATTAATTTTGCAAGCATCTTAAATTCCTTTGATTCTACAGCGCGTAGTCTCAGCTTAATAACGACAGGCACACAAACCTTTAATGGTGCAGTCGGTACTGCCAATGCTTTATTAAGTTTAACAACAGGCACAGGTGCTGTAGCTATTAACGGCGCTGCTGTCACAACCTCGGGTGTGACTGGTCAAGTTTACAATGGTGCTGTAACCTTAGGAGCCGATACGACACTGACATCTAATGGCGGTAATCTCAGCTTCCAAGCTACAGTCAATAGTATTCTTACAGGTGCCAAGAGTTTAACCCTGACGGCCGGGGCAGGAACGATCTCACTCAATGCGGCTATCGGTAATCTCTTTGCTTTGAATAATTTCACCACTACACAGAGCGGCAGTAATAATTTGATTATTGCGAATCATATCACAGCTACAGGTGATATCAGTCTGACTACAAACGCTGGATCGATTCAAGAAACCGGTAGTGGCGTATTAACAGCAAATTTACTGACTATCAACACAGCAACAGGCAGCTTATTGAATAATGCCAATGTCCTTTCCAGCTTCGCTGCCACAAATTCTGGTGCGGGCTTCATTCAATTAACTAATACTTCAGCTTTACTCACCGTGACGGGAGTGACACAAAGTGGATCAGGAGATGTGACAATTAGTAATACAGCTGGTTTGACTCTCACTGGCCCCATCAATGCAGGAACGAACAATATTAATTTAAGCAGTGGTGCTACCCTCAGTGAAAGCGGTGCAGGAACCTTGAATGGCAATAGCTTAACTACAAGCTCAGCTACGGGCACGCTCTTAAATGGTGCCAATACCATTCTTAACTTTAATGCCTCAAATACAGTGAGTGGCGATATCCAACTGAGCAATACAGCCAGTCCTTTAACCATCACTGGCATAAGCCAAAGCGGTGCAGGTAATGTAGGGAATGTGAAAATTGATAATGCCGGTTCAATCGATGTCAACGGTGCGGTGACCACACAGGGCAATGGCGGCTCGGTCAGTAATGAATTGGCTTGCGGCAGTGGTTTTGCCCAGGTCTGTATGCTCAGCAATTCAGCTGATGATGTCTTAACAGTGAATTCCAGTATTGTGACCAATGGCGGCGATATTCATCTGGAAGCCCTTAATCCAAATTCACTGCCCATAGGACTGATTGTTAGTGCAAGCGCTGTTTTAGATACCACGCCCGGTACAGGCGGCGTATTAGATATACAGAATGGGGTACAAATTGTAACAGGCGCTACACTGAATGTCGGAGCCGGATCAATTTTCTTAAAAGGTGCGACAGGCGTTTCACTCGATTTACTCTTAGGAACCCAAACCTTCTTAAGCTCACAAACTTTTTCTGCAGCGCGTAACATTATCATTTACGGTACGATCACCTTAGGCAATGGTGCGAATCTGACCCTGTTTGCTAATGCTGCTCTCCCTGGCAGTGTAGCAAACACTGGTGGTGTTTATGTTGAAAATACGGGATCGATTGTTTGCTTGAGCAGCGCTTCTTGTGGTGGAAATATTCTCATGCAGGGAACCAATCTCTTTAATATCGCTGGTCTACCTGCCAATACAGCTGTTGCTATTCAACAAGGCGGTTCGATTACGACAGGTGGTTCGATTTCAATGCTAGAGGCTTTAAATCAAAGCGGAAACATTCAGCTTGCCGGTAGTGTCCAAACCACTGGGCTCAATTCTTCGATTACACTTTCACCTTCCACCGTCATAGGAAATGGAACGATACAATTGTTAGCTAATCTCAGTACGAATAGTGGTAGCGTGAACTTTAATGCACCTGTTACCTTGCTTGATAATGTCAGCATCGATACCACCAATCCGGGTGGCAGCGCTTCTGCTGGTGGTGCTGTTAACTTCAATCGTACAATCGATGGTGCGAAAGCTTTAACAATTAATGCTGGAACAGCAGGTAATATCAGCTTTGCTCAGGCCGTAGGCGGCAGCACAGCTCTCGACAGTTTAACTGTGAGTGCTGCAAATTCTATCTTTATCAATGGAGCTGCTGTGACAACCAGCGGTGCTTCCGGTCAAGCTTACACTGGCGCCATAGTTTTAGGAGCAGATACCACACTCACTGCAAATAATGGCAGTCTCACGCTTCAAGGTTCTGTTGATAGCGATGCTATTCAAGCGCGAAGCTTGACTGTAATAGGAGAGGCAGGTGATATCACGATTGATGCCAGCATTGGCGACATACATGCTCTCAATAATTTTACAGCGACGAATAACGCTAGCCTAGGAAATATCACTGTTACGAGTGATCTTAATGCGCTCGGTAATATTAATATCACCACAGGTAACAATATAAATATTAATAATGGCAGCTTGAATAGCAGTCATATCGTGACCTTAATTGGAACAGCGCTCAATGAAAGCGGTTTGGGTAGAATTCTGAACGCAGCTCAATTGCTCACAACTTCTGTCAGCGGAACCAGTTTAACAGGCGCCAATACCGTTTCGAGCTTCACCGCAACGAATACTGGCGCAGGTCTCATTCAATTAACGAATACTGCTGCACCCTTAACGCTTGCGGGTATGACGCAAAGCGGTAGTGGTGCGATTACGATTAATAATACAGGTAGCTTGACTGTCACAGCGCCAATCACTGCGAATGGAAACAATGTAACGCTAGTGAGTACGGGGACACTCAGTCAAACAGGTGGGGGCCCAATTCAGAACAGCGCCTTGCTGACAACAAGCTCGGTGACTGGCTTGAGCTTGACTGCTGCAAATACAGTAGCAAGCTTGAATGCGACTAATACAGGTGTAGGCACAATACAGTTTAACAATACGGCTTCACCCTTAAGCCTTGCTGGTCTCATCCAAAGTGGCAGTGGCATGGTAAGCATTACGAACACAGGTAATCTCAGTATCACAGGCTCTGTGAATACCTATGCTAACTCGGTGAATTTAACAAGTACAGGAACAGTAACGGAAAGCGGCGCAGGGAAAATCACAAGTGGACTTTTAACAACTGTCACCGTAGGCGGCTTGAGTTTGAATGGCGCTAATGCAATCACCGGATTCAATGTTGCCAATACCCTAGGCGGCGCCTTGCAATTGACGAACACAGCTTCACCTTTAACCATTACTGGCATCACCCAAAGTGGTACCGGTGATCTCACCATCTATAATACGGGCAATTTGAGTATTAGCGGTCTCATTAATGTTACTGACAATATTGCCAATCTGACGAGTACTGCAAACATCGATGAGAATAGTAGTGGCTCAGTGAACGCCGCTATTTTAGCAACCGCTTCCGTGACAGGACTGAACTTAACTGGCGCCAATACTGTCTCCGTCTTCACGGCTAGCAACACAGGCCTAGGCAGCCTGCAATTTACCAATAGCGATCCGGCTTTAATCATCACCAATATCACACAAAGCGGTAGTGGTGATCTCACGATTAATAATACCGGCAACCTCTTGATCAGCGGCCATATCAATGCGGGCAGCAACAATGTGAACTTGCTTACTACAGAAACACAGACAGAAACGGGTTCAGGTAGGATCACGGCTGCTCTCTTAAGCAGCTCAACAGAAGGTGGTTTCAGCTTGACTGGGGCGAATGCTGTGACAGCCTTTACTGCAACTAATATCAATGGTGGTGCGCTTGACTTAACGAATACGGTTCCTTTAACGCTCACCGCTGTTTCGCAAACAGGTAGTGGTGATCTCACGGTTAACAATACAGGTAATCTGAGTATCTCTGGCGCCCTTGATTTAAGCGGCAACAATATCAATCTAAGCAGCTCTGGAACCTTGAGTGAAAGTGGGGCCGGCTTGATTGAGGGCCTGAACTTGACGACCAGCGGAGTGACAGGCCTCATCTTGAATGGTGCGAATACCATTTCGAATTTCACCGCCACCAATACCGGAGCGGGGGTGATGCAATTAACTAATACTGCCTCACCGCTCACGCTTTCTGGCATCACACAAAGTGGTAGTGGTGCGATCACAATCAATAATACGGGTGATTTGAATCTAACAGCTGCAGTCGATGCAAATGGTAGTCAGATTAATTTAATTACCACAGGCAGCTTGAGTCAAACTGCCGCTGGTGTGCTCAATAATGGTGGTTTGACAACGAGTTCCGTCACCGGTCAAATTTTGAATGAAGCCAATACAGTAACCAGTTTCAATGCGAGTAACACGGGACTCGGTAGCATTCAATTGACGAATACCGCAAGTTCCTTAACGCTCACCGGTATTTTACAAAGTGGTAGCGGCGCTGTGACTATTAATCAAGATGGCAATCTGCTGATTACAGGCTCTGTCAATCTGAATGGCAATAATCTGAATCTGGTCAGCACGGGTACGCTAAGCGAATCGGGTGCAGGAAGTATTAATAGCCCGATCCTCACGCTAGCTTCTGTTGGTGGTTTTAGCTTGAATGGTGCAAATACAATAGCTAGCTTCAGTGCGAGCAATACAGCGGGCGGTATGCTGCAATTAAGCAATACAGCTTCCCTCTTGACGATTACCGGCATCAGTCAAAGCGGTAGCGGCGATCTCACGATCAATAATACTGGCGACTTGAGCTTGACCGGTACACTTAATCTCAGTGGCAATAACGCTAATTTACAAAGTTCAGGAAGCTTGAATGAAGGTGGCGCAGCTGCAATCTCCGCGCTTAATCTGACAACGGCCTCCGTCAATGGCACAAGCTTGAATGGTTCGAATAGCGTAAGCGCCTGGACTGCGACCAATACAGCTTCAGGCGACCTGCAATTAACCAATACAGGAGCGCTCACGATCAATGGTCTCAATGAGACTGGCGGTAATATTGTCGTGACGAATACAGGTAGTCTGCAATTGAATGGCGCAGCTCTCGCAGCTGCTCATGGCAATATTAGCTTGACGGCCAATGGTGCGACGAGCGATATCAATTTACATGCCAATGTAACAAGCACCTCCGGCACGATCGCAGTTACCGCCGGTAGACAAATTGTAGTAGCTGCAAATGCAGCTATTTATACCCAGGGTGCAGTTAACTTCATCGCAGCGCTCAACACCACCTTAAATAATGTGCTTGGTACCAACAGTCAACCAGTGGGTAGCCTGAGTATCAGCGGTCCTGCTATTTTAAATGGCGGCTCGATCTATACGACGGGCAACCAGAGCTATGACGACAATATTAATTTAGGTCTAGCTACAGTCTTGACGAGTTTAAGCGGTACCCTCACTCTGAGCGGGTCAACCTTAGATGGTTCCGGTCAGGCTTTGACCTTGAGCAATACCGATGCGAATAGTCTCATTTCCAGTCTCATACAAAATCTGAGTGCCTTGACGAAAGATGGCAGTGGTACGCTATTCTTAAGTAACCCGGCCAATACCTATACTGGACAAACCACCATTCATGCCGGTGTTCTGAAAGTAGCGAAATTAGCGCTTGCAGGAAATACCAGCTCTCTCGGCACTGCTGGAACGATCTTACTCGGTCAGGGATTCTCGACTACGCCGGCGACCTTATTAGATATCGGTGCTGCGGATAGTACTGATAGAACGATTCAGTTAACAGGCAGTGGCGCCATCAGCACGACTGGTCAATTAACCTTGATCGGTAGCAATTCAATTAATCCTGCTAGCTATGATCTCAGCTTTACCGGAACCGGCACCCTTATTCTTGACAGTAGTTTTGGCTTTATGAGTACGCCTTTATCAATTTACACCAGCCCCGGCCATCACTTACAAATTAATATCAATGCTATTACAACCACAAGCAATCAAAGCTACCAGGGCTATGTTATTTTGAATACGAATCTCAGCTTGACCTCGGGCGCTGATCTCCTCTTAATGGGCGGTCTCTCTGGCGGTGCCAACACACTGAATCTGATTGGGACCAGTGGGCAAAATCACGCCTTCTCCTTAGGCGGTACAGTGACCTTTAATACCGCTTCTTCTAATAATATAAGCGTCCAAGGAGATAACCTCACGGTTAATACCCTTTCACTTTTGACTAACGATCCGGCCTTAACCTGGAACATCAATGGTATGTATACCGGTGAGGTCACCGTTTCTAGTAACAACTATGGTGCTCATTTCGCTGGAGTTCAGAAAGTGATTGGCGGTTCAGCCAATGATACCTTTGTGATGACAGATGCAAGCAGTCTCAGTTATCTTTCAGGCGGTACGGGCACAGCCAATACGCTGGATTATACAAATTATATGAGCGGTTCTGTCTATGTGAACATGACGACTCAGATGGCCACGAATTTAAGTCAAGGCTTTAGCGGTATTCAAATCTTTAATGGCAGTACAACAAATAATTCCTTAAATAACTTTACGGGCTACAATAATGGCGGCGATTGGGCTGTGACCAGTTCGTATAGTGGTACCTATAATAATTATGGCAATACCTATTACTTCCATAACTTCCCCAATTTGTCGAGTGGCGGCGGTAATGATTCCTTTACGATTCATCTGAATGGTAATGAACGCATGCTAAATGGTGCGGCTACACCGAACTCGAGTGTACAAAATACCCTAATCCTGCCCGATGGCAAACCCAATCTGCTTATTTTTGGCAGCGATGCGCGAAAGGGCTGTTTTGCAAGCGGCGTTGCCGGCGGCTGTTTGAATGATCCAGTTAACTTCAGTGGCTTTAATGCCGTGGTCAGTACGAACGGACCGAGTGGGGGAGACCAGGTTAGCTTTAGTGGTAGTTTACATGGACCCGCTTTATTAGACCGTACCAATGGCATTGTCATAGTCGATAATTTGCCCATTCAATTACAAGGCTTCAACATGTATGGTGATACTACCTTCCTCGGCTATTTCCAGAATGTTCTCGGTCCTTTACAGTCTGGTGCTTTGAGTACAGTAACCACCCAGTCTACTAATGAAATGAACTCTTCAGATGATCTCGATCCCGAGACCTCTACCGTGAATACCAAAGATGATGGCGCAACACCTTTAATTAAGAAAGCAGCCAATGCTTCCACCATCGATAAAAATCTCAATGGTATTAGCTCGAGTCAAGAATCGCTTATTCAACAAACTAAAACTGAAACCACGGTAACGACCATCTGTCCTTAAGAAAGAGAGACGCCAGTCCACAAACTTAGGGTATAATAGAGAAATCTCAAGCGTACAAGGATTGACGCCCAACCATGAATAAAAGATTACCGATTGTGGTAGGCTTACTTATTCTACTTCTCTTTGTCTGGCTTTCCATTACCACGAATTCTCCTGTGCGCTATGTTTTAACGCGTTTGAATAATATTTTTTATGATATTGAATTAAGCATGCATCTCTGGATGCATCCCAAGCTTGCCAAAGGACCGGTCGCGATCGTAGATGTGGATGATCTCAGCTTAAAAGAATTAGGACGTTGGCCCTGGCCTCGTTCTTTGCTCGCCAAGCTGATTGATCAATTAAAGCAGCAGGGTGTTGTGGTCATCGCGACGGACATGATGTTTGCCGAACCAGATGTCAATGTGGTGAGCAGCATTAGCGCTACACTCGAGCTTAAAAAATTAAATACCCCCGTCGTGCAAGCTGCCTTAAATCAAATTGTCTCTGATTTTGAGCAGGATGGTATTTTTGCACGGAGTTTACAAAACATCGATACGGTGCTCGGCATGGTTTTTTTGCCGCACCAACAACAACAGGGCTTATTGCCGCAGCCTCTCTTAATCTTAACGCCGCAACAAGAGCGAGAACTATCTATTCCCCGTGCGGTTGGTTATATCTCGAATGTTCCCGTTATTGAATCGGCAGTAAAAAGTGCAGGCTTTTTAAATATTTTTCCAGATGGCGACGGGGTTATTCGTCGCGCACCGCTTCTCATGCGTTTTCAAAAAAACGTCTATCCTGCGCTCAGCCTCGAAGCAGTACGACGCTATCTCTTAATCAAGCAGCTTGAACTCGAAACCCCTTATTATGGCTCAACGATTCGCCTCGAAGGTATTAAAATAGGAGGCATTTTTATTCCCACAGATGATAGGGGTGAGGCTCTCATCCCCTTTATTGGCAAAAGTTATTCCTTCCCTTATTATTCCGCAGTCGAGGTCCTGCAAGGCAAGCTTCCTCCTCAGGCTTTAGAAGGCAAGTTAGTTTTTATTGGTACCTCTGCTACCGGTGAAGGTGATATTAAAGCAACAGCAGTGGAGAAGGTTTTTCCCGGTGTGGAGGTTCAGGCGACCATTGCCAATGGTATCCTCACGCATTACTTCCCCTATTCCCCGCCTTGGGCCAAAGGCGCAGAAGTTGTTTTTACTGTTTTTATCGGCTTACTCGCCGCTATTTTCTTTCCCTATCTTGGCCCCATTATGGTGTCAGCCTTGATGGTGAGTATGCCGCTCGCCTTTATCATCTTTCTTTTTGCAGAAGAATGGGTATGGCATAAAACCGGATTTATTTTTTCTACTTTCCTGCCCACAGCCCTCATTATCGTCTTAGCGACCTTCAATATTATTTATGGCTATTTATTTGAAGCACGAAAGCGCAAGCGCCTTCGGAGTATGTTCGGTCAGTATGTGCCGAAAAAACATATTGATGCTATGCTGAAGGCCAAAGGTAATTTCGGCATGCTGGGTGATGACCGTGACATGACCGTTTTATTCGCTGATATTCGTGGTTTTACGACAATTTCAGAGGGGATGAAAGCACAGGAATTAAAAGAAATGTTGAATTTCTTTTTTACACCCATGACAGAAGTCATTTTTAAGCACAAGGGAACAATTGATAAATATGTCGGTGATTTAATCATGGCTTTTTGGGGCGCGCCTTTGAAAGATAAGTCCCATGCTGCTCATGCGCTCGCAGCCGCACTCGAGATGCAGGAAACTATTGTGAAAATGGCATCGGAATTAGAGAGTCGGAAGTGGCCAAAAATCGAAATGGGAATTGGTTTAAATAGCGGCATGATGAGTGTCGGAGACATGGGCTCAAAATTCCGCCGCAATTACACCGTTTTAGGTGATGAGGTTAATTTAGCTTCCCGTGTTGAAGGGCTCACCAAATATTATGGCGTAGCAGTCATCACCACCGAACAGACTCAAAATAATCAAGCCGAATATATTTTCAGACAACTCGATCGCGTTCGTGTGAAAGGTAAAAAAGCAGGCGTGAATATTTATGAGGTGCTGACTAAAGCAAAAAGCGCGAGTCCCGCTCTTCTACAAGAATTAGAAGAACATCAGCAAGCGATGCAATTGTATTTCGAAGAGCATTTTCAAGAGGCCGAAAAACTTTTTTCCAAACTAGCCAAAACTTATCCAAATCAAAAAATATATCAACTCTATTTAGAACGCTTAGCCATCTTTAAAAAAACCCCTCCGCCTGCGAATTGGGACGGGGTTTATACCCATACGACAAAGTAGGGGTCACTAATTCTAATTAATCAAAATCCCACAATTTCCACCACCACCTCCTTTACCAGGAGGCGGTGCATTCGCAGGGGTTAAAGTCGGTGGATTGTCTAAGATATCCGGCGGGGATTTAGATAAAACAGCCTTAGTTGAATAGCTCGCTACGGAGGCATAAGGCGTTTCTGGGGTTACATTAAAGTTACCGGCGGCATTAGAGAGCACCAGCCCTCGACCATGTAGCAGACCAAAGGCGCAGGGGCCCGGGATTCTAGGACAGCTACCTTGAAAATCAGTTCCACGAACACCAATGGTTGCTACTGGTGTTTTAACCTGATAATTAGCCGGAGCTGCTTTGGCGACAAAACCCGTCACGGCACGAAACCCGCCTTTGAGCAAATTCATGACTGACTGTCCACCTTGCTCCGGTTTTTCCTGATTAAAATAATATTGTTCAATGACAAAGGTTGAGCCTGGATTCAGTGTGACCATGCTGTTATCTGTAAAAGCAAGTTGTCCAGAGCCACTGGAATCCGTAACGATCGTATCTTTTTCATAAACCATTGAGCCGCGTGCTAGTATTCGCGGTGTTTGCTCAGGGTAAGTTGCCTTAACAGCTCCGCTTACCCAGACAATTTGTCCGGCAGGCTGTAGCTTCGAGTCTTTTATAGAAGAAGCGCTAGGGTTTGCTGATGAGGGAGGAGTTGCTGCTGTCGCTGGGGTCGGCTGAACTTCAAAGCCACCTTCTGTTTGAAAGCCCTCTTGGCTCAAGGCCACAGAGGTCGCGAAGAGGCAAAGCAAGATAAAAAAGAGAAGCTTGCGGTTCTGGGTCATGGCTTTAGTCCTTTCACTGATCCTTGGGCTTGACAAGTCAATTACCAACCTAGCCTTTTATTTTACACTTTCCTTATTTTCTTGGCCAATAATATAGAGGCTCTACCTGCTCTCGATAGCCCCTTTGCAGATAGGCTTGTAGCGAAGCAAAAAGCAGATCACAGGCTAGGGTTTTTTCAGGGTGGGGAAGCATGGCCATGACGGTACCCGCTTTATTGGCAAGTGCGGCGATAGACGTCTCATTTTGGAAGTGCCCCAGAGCGTCGCAATATAAAAATACATTCAGGCCCTGTGCTTTTACTTCCATGAGTAGGCCGGGTGGAATAACAAATTGTGCTGCTGTTTTAAGACAGACCGGTAAAAAGAGCTGAGGAGGAAAAACCTGCGTAAAGGCATTATATTGATAATCGGGAGCGAGTCTCGCCCACGTTTCAAGAGGCAGCTTCTCTGCCTGAAGATTTTCCTCTAGTTTCAGACCCACCATATTTTTAAAAAGACCAGGAATCAGACCCTGATCCACAAGCAGACTGGTACTGCCATAGCCCAAGCCGAGAATAGGCTTGCCTTGTCGGCTTTTCTCATGAAGAAGCTGGATGAGAGACTGAGCCGCCGGATGAAGCCAATCCTTGGGAGAGTCGGCAAGCAGAACATAAGCCTCTGTTTTATCATCAGATTCTTGAATTGTAGCCCATGAAAAATCAAAGGCTTCCATACCCACGCGTTGGATCGCTGCCCGAATGTCAAGAGCGGGATAAGAAGGAGCAGGAGCGAAGACTGCAATACGCATGGCATGATTACCAAAAAGATCAAACTTGGGCTACAATACCACATTATTTTTGTGGAGAAAAAACATGGCAATGGCGGATAACGTAATACTCAAAGAAAATACCACTTATTTAAATCTATCAATAACAGAGCTCGTTAACCTGGCTCTCAGTCGCGAAGAGGGTGTGCTAGCTGCTAATCAGGCCTTGGTTGTAAAAACCGGTGCGCGTACTGGACGTTCTCCACAAGATCGTTTTATTGTGCGTGATGAGCTGACCGAGAATAGCGTCGATTGGAATACAACTAACCAAGCTTTGAGCCCTGAAAAATTCGACACCCTCTGGCTACGTGCTTTGCAAGCTCTCGACGAGAAAGACTGTCATTTTGTCTCCCATTTAAAAGTAGGCGCAGATGAAACCTATACCGTTCCGGTTAAAGTCATTACAGAACTTGCCTGGCATAATCTTTTTGCTTATGTACTTTTCATCCGACCTGAGCTTGCGCCCTCCAATCCAGCCGATCTCAATCCAGCCGATCAATGGACCATCTTAAGTGTTCCCAGTTTTAAAACCGATCCCGAAAGAGATGGGGTTAAAAGTGATGCTGCTGTCATCTTAAATTTCAGCAAGCGCCGTATCCTGATTTGCGGGACCTACTATGCCGGCGAAATGAAAAAGGCCATGTTTTCAGTCTTAAATTTTCTCTTGCCACCCCGTCAAGTTTTACCGATGCATTGCGCTGCCAATGTGGGTAAAGATGGAGAAACCGCCTTGTTCTTTGGTCTTTCCGGAACTGGTAAAACAACACTTTCCTCTGATCCCGAACGTTTCTTAATCGGAGATGATGAGCATGGTTGGAGTGAAACTGCTGTTTTTAATTTTGAAGGCGGTTGTTATGCCAAATGTATTGATCTTTCTTATGAACGCGAACCTTTAATTTGGGATGCTATTCGCTATGGCACCGTTTTAGAAAATGTCGTGCTTGATCCAAACAGCAAAGAACCCAATTATGCTGATGGTAGCCTCACTCAAAATACCCGCGCTGCCTATCCACGTGAATATATCCCCATGCATGTGAAAGCAAATAGCGGCCCTGTTCCCAAGGCAGTTTTATTCCTAAGCTGCGATCTTTATGGCGTTTTACCACCTGTCGCACGCTTATCGCGAGAACAGGCTGCTTATTATTTCCTGAGTGGTTATACGGCCTTAGTCGGAAGCACAGAAGTAGGACAGGGCGGCGGTGTCAAACCCACCTTTAGCACCTGCTTTGGCGCACCTTTTTTCCCGCGTCGAGCCAGTGAATATGCAGAGCTCTTATTGAGACGCTTAGCGGAACACGAAACACAAGTCTATTTGGTTAACACCGGATGGACAGGTGGTGCTTATGGCGAAGGCGGCTCTCGTTTTTCTATTCCGACAACCCGCAGTATCGTTTCAGCAATTCTCAATGGCAAGTTGCAAGCAGCTGAATATAAGAAATTTCCCTATTTTCAATTTGAGATTCCAACAGCTGTTGTCGGTGTGGATAGTAAATTGCTAGATCCACGCCTAACCTGGTCGAATCAGGAAGCCTTTGATCAAAGCGCAAAAACCTTAGCTCAAAAATTCCGTGAAAATTTTGCTCAGAAGTTTTCTACGGTCAGTGAGCTGATTAAAAACGCCGGACCTTGTGAGTGATGCCAAGCATCAAAGACAAGCTCAGTGTTCTAGAGGAGCATATTCGCGCACTTGAAAAAAAGTATCAACGTCCACCGCATTCTGTTTCTTTATTAGCGATCAGCAAGGGCCAGCCGCTTGAAAAACTGCAAGAGGCCCTTGCTGCAGGACAGAGGCTTTTCGGCGAAAATTATGTGCAGGAAGCTTTAAGTAAAATAGAAGCTTTAAGCAAAATAGAAGGACTCAATCAAACTCTATTAGAATGGCATTTTACCGGCAGTATTCAAAGCAATAAAACCCGTCCCCTTGCCGAATATTTTTCCTGGGTTCATACGGTCAGCAGTCAGAAAATTGCTCGCCGTTTAAATGAGCAACGTCCTCTTTATTTACCACCTCTGCAGATCTGCCTCGAAGTCAATCTGAGTCAAGAGCCTAGTAAATCCGGGCTTTGCGATGAGGCTGAGCTAGAAGCCTTAGCTAAATATTGCCTTACTCTCCCACGACTCAAGCTTCGTGGCTTGATGACCATTGCTAAAGCGAAGCCTACTTTGAGTGAGCAACGTCAGGAATTACATCATTTAAGCGTTTTGAAAGCTAAACTCAGTCAGCAGGGTATACCCCTAGATACCTTATCTATGGGCATGACAAATGATATGGAAGCAGCCATTGCAGAAGGCGCTACTTGTATCCGCATCGGTCGTGGCATTTTTGGAGATCGAGTCTGAGAGCAAATCTTGTCTTCAGCCTTCACTCTTATTTGCCAATGATAAAGAAAATAAGCGAGGATACCAATCTTGCACGAGCAAGACTTTTCTGGTAATGCTTTTGCAAACGGACAATGTGGATGATAGCTAAGATGTTAGCTCGTGTCTCTACCTACTTTTCTCGTGTCGATAAATTTGCAGCCGCTTGCTATGGTCGTGGCAAGGCTGCTATTTCTCTCGGTGCTTGGTTTACGCTGGATGGCATTTTAGGCGGCGGACTCAAAAAAATCTTCAAGTCTTATGGCCTCGGCTGGATTCCCGCTGCTAGCAATTTTATGGTTTTTTTAACTTATTTTTTTTCTCAGGCTAAAGTGACACATGATCTTCATCCCGCTTGCTGCGATTTGGAGAAAGAAGGTAAAAAATTTAAAGCAACAACCGAAATGATTTTAGGGCAATTCAAGCGCTATCCCCATGAGGCAGCGCTTTATTTACAAAATTTCGATACCGATCTCTCTCTGCTCAGTGATCAGCTAGACGTTGTTCCTCGCGAAGGCGGGCAATTCAAAGCTTCAGAAAAAGCGACAGAAATAAAGGGCTCCCTGCAGCATTATGCTCTTTTACATAAGATGTATGAAGAACTGAAGCCCCATCGAGTGGATACCTGTCATCAACTCGGTGATGCTATGGTTCATGGCCTCTCTTATTTTTATGAATATCTCTTACTCATTTATTTTGAAGAGCTTAATATTCTGAACTTTCTATTATCCTTCGAATCTTTTTCCTTATCGAGTCTCTTAGGTATCTTGGTTTTAATCTTCGCCTCCGGCAGTGCACTTCAGGCTTATTCTTTTGCAGCCGAACCCAAGTTAGCTCTCGATGAAGAGCTTTTAAAAGAAATTTCCGATAGCTTTTTAAACTTTCGAGAGCCTGCCTCAGAAGGCTATGGCTCGATGAATTTCTATGCTAGAAATCTCTTGCTTCCATCACAAGAACGAGAAGCAAGCTCAGCAGAGGAGCTTGAGTTAATTAGTCGCTATGCGACAGCTAATAGCGTGAGAAGATGTTATTTACATTAGTGGGGTCAAATCGATTTGACCCCTATATTAATCTTATAGCTAACATTTTTGCAAAATGAATAAAATCTTTGTCGGTAGTAAATATACTCATTTTATTATTAACGGCTACTGCACAAATTAAGAAATCCGTATTTGATCCTTGTATACCCTTTTTACGACAGAGGGTATACATTTCGGCTGCATTTTCATAATCTTGTCGAGAAAGAGGATAATCTTCAAAAGCGGATAAATAATGCCGAAGTTTTTGAAAATGATGGGCGTCATTGATTCCAGAAAGAATTTCTTGACGAATAGGACCGATTATCTCTACACGTGATTCAGTAATCAGCTCTCGTAATTGAGTGACTATTTTATCATTGGCTATAATTTTTTTTCGTAAAGCAAGTGACCAAATGCTGGTGTCAACCAGTATTCTCATTATTTTTTATTCCTTTGTTTTTTATAATGGTATTTGGGATCAAAGGGGATTGTTCCAAAAAGATCGATAATACGCATTTGTTTGTGGTGCTGAATATATTCCACTAAAGCAGCCGTTACCGCCGCCTTCTTGGTAGGATGGTGTCCCACTAATACCGCTTCTTCAATGAGCTTGTCGTTTATTGCTAAATTAGTTGCCATAACAGGGCCTCTTCCTGATGCTTGAGTTACACATAGTATTACACAATATAATGTGTAAGATCAAGGCGTACCGGCGTAGGTCATCTTGGCTTCAGCCTTCACTCTTATTTGCCAATGATAGAGAGTGAATGGTGAAGCCAAGACCCCATATTTTGTTAAAAGCAAAAAAGATGAGGGTCAAGTGCCACCTTAAGGTACAAAAATTCATCACCCCCTTCGCCAATTTATAAAATACAAAGTCTTGCTAATTTTTTGTACCTCAAGGTGGCACTTGACCCTTGCTTGACCCTTGCTTTGATATTTTTTGCCAAAATAGTTATCTGAAACAACAATGACATCATTATTAAAGCACGCTTAATAAGCGCTGAGCAGCCTCAGCAATCAATGCAGATCGACTCTTATGTTGATGGCTTGCCGCTATATCAATAGCATTTAGTAAGGCTTGATCAATCGTAATATTAATTCTTTGTGCTTTCCCAGAAGGCGCAACAATGGAAACGGTTATCAAAATACAGCCCTTCGCTTCTGGCAATTGAATGACATCATCTAATAATGAGGGCTTGGGAATAGATTCACCGTCCTCAAGCATTAACTCGATATGTGCTATTAGTCCTTCCCTAGCATTCTTTCTTGCATCTTCTAAGGTATCACCCTCTGACCCAAAGCCAGCAAAATCAGGAAAAAAAACTGTAAAACCATCTTCGACTTTCTCTGCCAGCCCGATATATTCAATAATCATATTACTTCCCCTTTCAATTTCGCTTGCTTCAGAATACTGTTTAGTAACCCTTTCCCTATTTGCTTTTTAGGATGAGGGACAGTAACTACTCCTGACTTTGTTGGATGCTTAAAATGGTGGTGACTGCCAGTCACTCTTACTTCTTGCCAACCATTGCCCTCTAACATTCGGATTACCTCACGACTGCTATACATTTTGCCCATCTTGCCTTTCCTTTAATTATACACACTTATAATGTGTATTGCGTAGTTATGCCAACTATTTCTTTATCTATTTGAATAATTTTAAAAAATATCCAACTGCAGCTTGGAGGTGCTTTTTGGGGGTAGGTACAAGGGGGGGCAAAGTGGCACCATATCATTACCCACAAAAGGACCATAAATAGCCTCCATTTTACTAAATACACTCTCACAAGACATTTCCGGGGAAGATGAGGGTCAAGTGCCACCTTAAGGTACAAAAATTCATCACCCCCTTCGCCAATTTATAAAATACAAAGTCTTGCTAATTTTTTGTACCTCAAGGTGGCACTTGACCCTTGCTTTCGCTATGGCTGTCTCGCTAACTCTAATGGCTTGTGCTTTTGCGGGCTTGACAATACATCTCACAGGTAATTTAGATAAAGAGCTGATGTTTGGCGAAATGTTTAGCACAATAGCCAATGAAGTGACTAAAGTAACTAAGGAGGCGGACAAAAAAATAAATGCAGCGCTGCTGCACCCAAGGTCAGAAAATCAAAAACAAAAGTCTCCGGGTCAAAAAAGCCCTAGAGTTAATTAGTCGCTATGCGACAGCTAATAGCGTGAGAAGATATTATTTACATTGAGGGGGCTTGGCTTCAACCTTCACTTCTTCATTATCGGCAAATAAGGGTGGAGGCAAGATTTGAGTCTGATAGAAAAATCTTCCAAAAAAATCACTTGCTGTTTCATTAAAGCGATTTTTTAATTTATCTGTATCGAGGCAATGTGTGTCTTTTTTTGGGTTGTCTGCAAACATTATTCTTCTGTTTAAACGAAAATCGTTTCCTGTCATCAACTGAGTTGCTGTGCTGGCCTGTGTATCTCCAGCCAGCTTCATTGCAGGAAGCTCTTTGTTTGTTTCTTCTTTCTCATCTTGAAGAGCCGCATGTAAGGAGCCTTCATCAGTGATGACTAAATCAGACTTGGCCACCATATATTCTTTATAGCTATCAGGTATGCTCCTGTATGCACTTTCCGCATCGATTTCCCACTTTGTAGAATCAAGCACAAATTTTATAAGCGGTTTAGCAAGCCAAGCTAAAAAGGGAGACCTGCGACGAAGCCAGCCCACAGCGACCCGCGTTATTGTTGAAAATGAACGATCATTAAAAACATAGATTTTTTTTCCCTGCTTGTGAAAATGAGCAGTAACTAGGGTGGCTATTGCTCCACCTAAAGAGTGGCCATATAAAGTAATATGCTCCGGATCGACATTTTCATCTAAGAGCTTTTGTACTTGAGCAATTCCATCTTTTACTAAATCGTCCTTCGATTTGACTCTGCCGGTACTTTGACCGCTTCCTCTATAGTTAAAACCTAGGACATTACACTCGAGGTCTTCGATAAGGTATTGGGCATAATTGAGCTTTTCTTCATAAAACTGATTGTTCGCATTAAAATAAATGAGGTAGTCCTGAGATTTAATTTTTGGTGCTATAAGAAGAGTATTTAATTGAGCCCCATCAGGAGTGACTACCTTAAATTTATTAAGCATAAGATTATATTTTTTTTTATATTCTTCATTGTTGTTTATGTCATTTATTCTCTCATCAATAGAAAATTTATACTTGCGGATTTGCACAGGTAGAATGAGTTTACCGATGATAGCTCTTCCAAATAGCGATCTTGCTTCTAGCAGTGATTTTGCTTTATCCCATAAAGAAAAAGCTGGAAAAGGAATAGGATCCACAAAAAGAGCCCCCTCGCATAACTGTTCAAAAATAAATCTAATTATAGTCTATTAAATAAAAAATAAACATATCAATTTAATTTGTTTTTTCAATGACTTAGTCTAGTCTGAGGGGTCAAATCTTGCCTTCAACCTTCACTTTTATTTGCCAATGATAGAGAGTGAAGGTTGAAGACAAGATTTGATAATTATCTAGCCCCCTCCAAGTGATATAATGTTTAATGTTGATAACAGCTTAAGGAGGAGGCCGCTATGCCCGAAACAGATGGATTATTGGGTAAATTACAAGAATACAATCAAAAATTAGGGGAATATGAACACAAATTAGGTCTGCAGCAAAAAGACCTATTTGCTATTCGAGTGAGGCAATATAACTCATTAAAATTAAAAGGGACAGCGGCTGACAGAAAGGATTTTTTAAAAGCATTGGAAGAATCTATAAATCTTTTAGAACAACTTTCCTTATTTGATGAATATCTTCATGCGCCTCAGCCTCATTCTGCTTTAGTGGAACATCTTCAGAAACTTCATCAAAGCGAACTCATAATAGGTCCTTGTATAGACAAAAAACATAATACGACTTATAAAAAATTCGCTGCGATACTTTTATCCGAAAAGACTATCAAGGCCAGCCGAAATGACGATGATAGCGATGCCAGCAAAAAAAGTGATATCTCTCTTTTGTCTAGTACCCTTGAACATTCGAGGATTAAGTCACTAGGATCAAACGATGAAATTTTAACATCATGCAAAGTTCTTACCCGTAATGTCAATTCAATGAAAAATAGAGCTAACCCCGGGTGGAGACCCATCATAGGATTGACCTGTTCTTTCCTAGGTCTAGGATATTCTGCTGCCTCATTTGCTGTGTTGGGATCACCTCTGGCTCTCTCGCTAACCCTAATAGCTCTTACTTTTGCGGGCTTGGGAGTATCTTTCCCAATTAGTATAAAAAAAGAGCTAATGTTTAACGCACTAGTCAAGGAACTGACTACAGTAACTACGCTCGCAGAACAAAAAATACGGGAAGCAGCAGAGATAGCGAAGCGACAAATGGAACCCGGAGGAGATGAGGCAAAAGCTTCTCCAGGCCGCCCAGCTCCGAGCCCAGGAAGGACTGGTGATTGATCTTGCCCCGTGGAATTGAGGAGTCAAATCTTGTCTTCAACCTTCACTCTCTATCATTGGCCAATAAGAATGAAGGTTGAAGACAAGATTTGATCCCAATAGCTATAGCATAGAGCGCCAATTCATAGCCCAAGGGTCCAAAGCCATAAATTACACCACTTGCCAAATCACTAAGATAAGAGGTTTTTCGAAAGCTCTCTCTTTTATCAAGATTACTTAAATGAACCTCAATAAAAGGCAGCGCCACAGCCAGCAAGGCATCTCGAATAGCGATCGAGGTATGCGTATAAGCCCCGGCATTAATGATGAGATAAGCACAGTCGCTTAATTTTTGTATGTAATCAACCAATTCCCCTTCTATATTAGACTGCATAAATTCCAATTGAAGATTTAAACGCGAGGCTACCGTGCTTAAATGATGATTGATTTCATCTAAGCGGAGATCGCCATATAATTTTTGTTCGCGATTGCCTAGTAAATTGAGATTGGGGCCATTAATGAGGTGTATTTTTTTCATAGTTTTTTTATGTACAAGATCAGAAGCAAAGCTTAGCTGATCAGCCAGTCTTTTGAAAGGAGAAAGTGAGAGACGCTATTTGAGACCTGAGAAAGGAAGTTCGAGATAGGGGATACAAAAAAATACCAACTTTTCGAATACTGATTTTATTTTGAATCTTTATAGTAAAACCCTAAAACTGCATCGACTCATTATAACATAATTTTTCTCGAGCTATTCGCAGTAAAATAAAAGAAGGATGTTTCTTGCAGGGAGGCCTAAAGATGAGTTTAAAAAAATTAGCCTATTTTACAAAAAATATGAGAAAAGGCATTCTGCTGCTGATTTTGCTGCTTAGTTCTTTTTGGGCGACGGCTGCTTTTGCTGTTTTGACCAAGGGAATTTATCTTACCCAATATACGCTGGAAGATACGCCTTACCTTAATTATCTGATTCAGCATGCGAAGGCAGTGGGGATTAATACCTTTGTTGTGGATATGGAGAGGCCGAGCCAAAGATATCATGACAATTTAGCTTTGCTGAAAAAAAATAATATAGCGTATGTAGCGCGTGTTGTGATGTTTCCGGGTGGGGGAACAAGGGTGCAAATTAAAAATCCGCTTGTATGGCAAAAGAAATATGCCCTAGTACAACAGGCGGTGGCTTGGGGGGCGGATCAAATTCAATTGGATTATATACGATATAACACGCTGCAGCCGGGGAGCTCGCAAAATGCGAGAGATGTTTATCAGATTATCCAATGGTATAAAAACCAGTTAGATAGACAAAACGTGCCCTTGCAGTTAGATATTTTTGGAATAGCGAGTTTCGGGCCTTCGATTTACATAGGACAGGATATAAAATTATTTTCAGGCAGTGCGGATGTGATTTGTCCGATGGTTTATCCCTCGCATTTTGAGCCCTTTAGGAAGCACGCGGTGACGCCTTATGATACGATTTATTCGGCTTTAGATGCGATTAAGGATCAGTTTGAAGATGAGGAGTTGCCGTTTAAACTTTATCCTTATATTGAATTATCTAATTATCGCTATCCCTTGTCGCATAAGAAAAGGCTAGAGTATATTTTAGCGGAAATCAGGGCGGTGGAGGATGCGGGGGCGGATGGCTGGTATGTGTGGAGTCCGCATAATGAATATGATGCGCTGTTTGAGGTGTTAGAGGGGAATCGAGTGCAGTAGCTTTTTAGCTTTATTTGAATCCCCTCCCTCCACGCTTTTTGTGGAGGGAGGGGATTCAAATAAAGCTGATTTGTTCAAGCGGGCTGATTTCTTGCCCTAGCCTTTTACCCAGCCATTTTGTTTTAAAAGAGCATGTAGTTCGGGTTCGCGGCCGCGAAAGGCTATAAAAGCGGCTAGGGGGTCTACAGCGCCTCCTTTTTCGAGGATGTTTTTCATGAAGGATTCGCCGGTGGCGCGGTCGAGGAGCTGATGTTCGGCAAATTGCTCATAGGCGTCGCAGGAAAGGACGTCGGCCCAGGCGTAGCTGTAGTAACCGGCAGCATAGCCGCCGGCAAAGATGTGCGCGAAACTATTCTGAAAGCGGTTATAAGAGGGGGTTTTAATCAGGGCGGTTTGTTGGCGAACTTCCTCTAAAATAGTTTGAATGAATTGAGGACGAGTGGCCTCATATTCCAAGTGCAGTCGAAAATCGAAGAGCGCAAATTCAAGTTGGCGAAGCATGTGTAAACCGGAATGGAAATTTTTTGCGGCGAGTAGTTGTTGGTGTAGTTTATGAGGAAGGGTTTCACCAGTTTGGTAATGACCGGAAATCATTTGTAAAATCTCATCTTCCCAAAACCAGAGTTCCATAAATTGACTAGGAAATTCGACGGCATCCCAGGGAACGCCATTGATACCAGAGACGGCGGGATAATCTATTTTGGTTAAAAGATGATGTAGGCAATGTCCGAACTCATGAAAGAGAGTGAGGACTTCATCATGAGTTAATAAGGCGGGTTGGCCTTGTAAAGGAGGCGTAAAATTACAGGTGAGATAGGCTATCGGATCTTGAAGTTCTTGATTATCTAGGCGACGTCGAATGCGGCATTCATCCATCCAAGCGCCTTCGCGTTTTTGTGCGCGGGCGTATAAATCAATAAAAAATCCGCCACGATAATTTTGTTGATCATCATAGATATCAAAAAATTTGACCTCAGGATGCCAGGTTTCTACACCGGATCTTTCCTTGATTTCAAGTCCGTAGATTTTATTGACTAAAGAAAAAAGCCCAGGCAAGACTGTGGTGATTGGAAAATAAGGTTTAATGTCTTCTTCAGAAAAATTAAATTGAGCCTGACGTAATTTTTCAGCGTAATAAGAAAGATCCCAGGGCTGTAAATCATCCGGACCTTCTAGGCTGGTTGCAAAGTGTTTCAGTTCGGCGATTTCCTTTTCGGCAAAAGGTTTACATTGCTTCAATAATTTATTTAAAAAATCCATCACCGTCTGTGATTTTTTAGCCATTTTGGTTGTGAGGGAATATTCGGCATAGTTAGCGAAGTCAAGTAGTTCAGCTATTTGCTGACGGCAAGCTAAGATTTCTGCCATGATGCTGCTGTTATCCCATTTGCCGGCCTTCGGTCCTTGATCAGAAGCTCGGGTGGAGAAAGCTTCGTAGAGTTTCTGACGAAGTTCGCGACTGTCTAAAAATTTCATGGCTGCGGAATAAGAAGGATAATCCAAGCCGAGCACCCAACCTGCTATGCCGCGTTCGGCTGCATTTTTTTTAGCAAGCTCACGAGCAGATTCGGGCAGGCCAGCAAGTTCTTTCTCGTCTTGAATGGTTAAAAACCAAGCCTGCGTAGCATCTAAAAGATTTTCGGAAAACTGTGTGGTTAAATGGCTCAATTTTTTCTCAAGCTTAAGAAAAATTTCTTTTTTCTCGGGACTCAAATG
Source organism: uncultured Coxiellaceae bacterium (assembly GCA_964466595.1). Classification (GTDB taxonomy): domain Bacteria; phylum Pseudomonadota; class Gammaproteobacteria; order DSM-16500; family DSM-16500; genus JABDGC01. The sequence continues at coordinate 22,247 of CAYXNR010000011.1, forward strand.
AACGCCGGCTAGACGGAAATCACGCAAGGCATTCTCAATGGTTTTTTTCTGGGCAAAATCGAAGGAAGCATAGGCCGAACTTTTTCCAAGGGCAGAAATGGCTTCAAAAAGGGGCTGATGTTGCATGAGCAGCGTATGGTATTCGGTAATCAGGGGCAGACAGACATTATAGGCATCTCGCAGGGCATTGGATTGCATGACAGCATGTAAATGAGAGACCGGTGACCAGGCCTGAGAGAGGCGCTCGCTTAGGTCATCTAGGGGTTGTATCAGACTGTTCCAAGTATAGCTTTGCGGAGGCTGGTTTAAGAGTTCCTGAAGCGCTACCTTGTTTTCCTCGAGAATTTGACGCACAGCAGGTTCAATGTCCTCGACTTGAATGTTTTTAAAAGGTGGAAGCCAAGAAGGGCTTAATAAAGCATTGCTTCTCGTCGGGGTGAGGTTTGCTGTCATGATGTGCTCCTAAAAAGATTCTGAAGAGGGATTATGTCAAAAAATGAGGATTTTAGCTCTAGCCTTCCATCTGCTATAATTCCCCCTCTAAAATAAAAGACAGATCATATAAGAGTTAGCGCATGAAAGGCAATTATGATACCCAAACCTTACAAGGTCTGATCACAGCCTTGCAGGCCTATTGGGGAAAGCAAGGCTGTGTTCTCATGCAACCCTTCGATATCGAAGTGGGTGCCGGCACGTTTCATCCCAGTACCTTTTTGCGGGCAATTGGTCCAGAACCCTGGCGGGCTGCTTATATACAAGCCAGTCGGCGGCCAACAGATGGACGCTATGGGGATAATCCCAATCGGGTGCAACACTATTATCAATTTCAAGTGGTCTTAAAGCCTTCGCCAGATAATATTCAAGAGCTCTATCTCGATTCCTTGCGTGCCTTGGGGGTGAATCCCTTAAAAGATGATCTTCGCTTCGTAGAAGATAATTGGGAGTCACCGACCCTCGGGGCCTGGGGACTCGGCTGGGAAGTGTGGCTGAATGGCCTGGAGGTGACGCAATTTACTTATTTTCAACAGGTAGGTGGTTTAGAATGCAAGCCTGTTACCGGCGAAATTACCTATGGGGTTGAACGTTTAGCAATGGCCTTGCAGGCTGTAGACAACATTTATGACCTCGTGTGGTGCAAGATGGGTAAAAAGCTTATTAGCTACGGCGATGTTTATCATCAAAATGAAGTTGAAATGTCAAAATATAATTTTGAGGTAGCTGATGTGGAATTGCTTTTTAAGTTATTCCATCTCTATGAAAAAGAAAGTATGCGTTTAATCGAAGCAGGTTTGCCTCTTCCCTCTTATGAAATGGTGCTGAAAGCTTCTCATGTTTTTAATTTGCTGGATGCTCGTCGGGCGCTCTCTGTTACCGAACGACAAAATCATATTTTAAAAATACGCCGCTTAGCAAAGCAAGTGGCGGAAAGCTATTATCAGGCGCGAGAAGCCTTGAATTTTCCTCTCTTAGCGAAGGGAGCCGCCCATGTCAAAGCGTGAAGATCTTTTACTTGAAATTCAAACTGAGGAATTACCACCTCGGGTACTAACTACGCTTGGGGCGGCTTTAAAACAGGAAATGGAAAAATCCTTGCAGAAGGCCCAATTAAGTTTTGGAGAAGGCCAATTCTATGTCACACCTCGGCGCTTAGCTCTTCTTATTAAGGACATAAGCGTTGCACAGGCGACACAAAAGCTAGAGCGCAAGGGCCCGGCTCTGCAGGCAGCCTTTGACCAGGCCGGAAAACCTACGCCTGCTTGTCTCGGTTTTGCTCGCTCCTTGGGGGTGGATCCCAAGGCGCTCACTAGGCTTAAAAACCAGGAAGGGGAATGGGTGGCTTATACTTCACAACAACCAGGCAAGCCAACCCTTGCCTTGTTGCCGGCTATGGTAGAGCAAGCGCTTGCTAGTCTACCTATTCCAAAGCGTATGCGTTGGGGAGACAATAGCTATAGTTTTATTCGGCCTGTTCATTCCGTTATTTTATTATTTGGTAAAAAAATTGTCGAAACCGAGCTCTTCGGCAAGCATAGCAATCGGATGACTGCAGGTCATCGTTTCCATCATCCAGCGCTCATCAAAATTACGCTGCCTCGTAGCTATGCTGAAACACTAGAAAAAAAGGGAAAGGTTATTGCAGATTTTGATAAGCGCAAGACTTTCATCAAAGAAAAAACTCAAACGCTCGTCAAGCGTAGTCTTAAGGCAGGTGCTAGCATTCTTTTTCAAGAAGACTTACTCAATGAAGTAACAGGCTTAGTGGAATGGCCTGTTGCAATTTGTGGCGGCTTTGATCCGCATTTTTTAAACTTGCCTCCTGAGGTTTTGATTTCTACGCTACAAGATCATCAGCGCTATTTCCCCATTGCAGATCGAGAGGGTAAGTTATTACCGAATTTTGTCGCCGTCATTAATATTGACAGTCGAGATCTGTCACGTGTTGTCAAAGGCAACGAACGGGTATTAGCGGCCCGCTTGTCCGATGCCGCTTTTTTTTACGAACAGGATAAAAAGCAAACTGTAGAGCAGGCTGTCGAAGGACTAAAAGGAATTGTTTTTCAAGCTAAATTAGGCACACTCTATGATAAGACAGAGCGTATGATCAAGCTGGCTAATTATCTAGCTCCTTTATTCAAAGAAAATCCAAGCCTTGCTAGCCGTGCAGCCTTTTTAGCGAAAGCGGATCTTACCACAGGAATGGTTGGTGAATTTCCTGAGCTGCAAGGCGTGATGGGTTTTTATTATGCTATTTATGGGGGCGAAGACGAAACGGTAGCGCAGGCAATACGCGAACATTACCAACCCCGTTTTGCCATGGATAGTTTGCCCAAAACCAAGCTTGGCTCCTTGCTTGCCTTGGCGGATCGTGTGGATAGTCTAATCGGTATTTTTGGCATCAATCAAAGTCCGAGCGGTGATAAAGATCCCTATGGCCTCAGGCGCGCTGCTCTGGGCCTCGTGCGTATTTTAATTGAAAACCAACTTGATTTAGATTTACAGTCTTTCTTGACTTATGCAGCAGAATGCTATGGTCAGTTGGAAAATAAAGAAACTGTTTCACAGGTGCTACGTTTTATTTTAGACCGCATGAAAGGTCTGTATCAGGAAAAGGAGGCAGATGCTTTTGCTGCGGTGATGGCAGTTCGGGCGACAAGCCCTTACGATATACATCTTCGTATTGCCGGCATCCAAGCCTTTAAAAACTTAGCGCAGGCTGAATCTTTGATTGTGGCTAATAAACGAGTGAGTAAGATTTTAGCTCAATACACAGAAGCCATTCAGGCGAAAACGATTGATCCTCATTTATTTCAAGACCAAGCTGAAAAAGAACTATTTCAGGCTCTCCAAAAACAAAGTGCCTATCAAGGTGAGAAAAGTCTAAACGCTTATACGCAAGGTCTGCTTCAACTAGCGGAATTGCGCGAGCCAATCGACAAATTTTTTGATCAGGTGATGGTGATGGTCGAAGATAAAAAGCTTAGAGAAAATCGTCTACTTTTATTACTCCAATTACGCGCTTTATTTTTACAGATTGCAGATCTGGCTTGTTTGGTTCAGTAGTTGAGATAGAACTACTGATTTACAGACTAAGCAATAGTTTTTATAATTCCGAAAAATAATAGTGATCAATAATTGAAATGTTAAAGAGTAAAAGTATTTTTTTATTTTTTGTTCTGATCTTTTTTAGCGCGACTCTTTTTGCCTATCCTGTAGCGCCTACTGGAGAAAAGCTCAGTGAATTTTTAGATGGCCTCGAAGTAAACAAAAGATGGCTGCCAGATCGCTATGTCGATTGGACAACCGGTATTTCCTTAGGAAAATTTCATAGCGGCTATGGGACACATTGCAGTACCTTTGTTGCAGCGGCGGCCTCCAAATTAGGTATTCCCATTTTAAGCCCCGCAGAGCAAACAGGTTTACTCGCTAATGCCCAATATCGATGGCTAGAAAATCAAGGTCAACAACATGGTTGGACCCTCGTTGATAATCAGCTGACGGCACAGAAAATAGCGAATCAAGGCTGTCTTGTTGTTATTTCCTATGCTAATCCTAATCAGAGACGACCAGGTCATATTGTGATTGTTCGCCCCAGTAATAAATCAAAGGATGAAATTAACAGCAGAGGTCCGCAAATTATACAGGCCGGTCGGAAAAATTATAATTCTACTACCCTATCCAAGGCTTTTCGCAACCCCCAAGCTGCTTTTCGCAACCATAAGCTCGTTTATTATGCGCATGACACACCCTTTTGTCGCGTTGTAGTTCAGAAAGAGAACAGAGGACATTTGCAGTCAAAAAGGCTATAATTCTCCCTCTTCAAAATAGGTTAGTTCATGCCTCTCATTATTTTAGATCGTGATGGTGTTATTAATTATGAGTCGAAGGATTACATCAAATCACCGGATGAATGGCTCGCTATTCCGGGTAGTCTGCAGGCCATTGCAGCCTTAAATCAGGCTGGTTTTCAGGTGGTTGTCGCGACGAATCAATCTGGTCTTGCCCGGGGTTTATTCGATTTAGCCATGCTCAGTAAAATACACGCAAAATTAAAGGCTGAATTAGCGGCAGAAGGCGGTGTTTTAAGTGATATCTTCTTTTGCCCGCATCATCCACAGGATCAGTGTTATTGTCGTAAGCCACAGCCTGGTCTCTTTTTACAGATTCGTGATAAATATGCAGTGGATTTGTCAGAGCTATTTTTTGTAGGCGATTCTATCTCAGATATTCAAGCTGCAAAAAATGCAGGTTGTAAGCCTTTGTTGGTTTTAACAGGAAATGGTCAGACAACACTAAACACTTATGCTGAAGCGCAGTCTATTCCTTCATTTGCGAATTTAGCAAGGCTTGTGGAGTTTGTGATTCATGGCAAATAAAAAACAGCCTCGCATTTATTCCGACTTTAATTTATTTATCCGTTCCTTCTTACTGTCTAGCATCATGACGGTGACCTGTGTTTTATATTGTTTTGTTTGTTTACTAGCTGCTCCCCTACCTTTGTCCTTGCGTCATCGTATCACCTGCGTGTGGATTCTCGGCATGATTAAACTCTGTCGCTGCCTCTGCCATATTGATTATCAGGTGGAGGGTTGGCAGCATATAGAAAAGTTGAAAAACGGCATCATTATGAGTAAACATCAATCAGCCTGGGAAACTTTTTTTCTTCAAGGAAATTTTGCTCAAGCGGCCATGATTGTCAAAAAAGAATTGCTATGGTTTCCCTTTTTTGGCTGGGCTTTGGCTTTACTCAAGCCCATAGCGATTAATCGCCGGCACACTAAATCTGCCATGTATCAATTAATTGCCCAAGGCAAAGCGTATCTGGAAGCTGGCCGCTGGGTCATTCTTTTTCCGGAGGGAACTCGTATTCCGGCAGGGCAAAAGGGAAGCTACAAAATAGGCGGTGCTCGGCTTGCGGTAGAATCGGGCTATCCTGTTATTCCAGTGGCGCATAATGCAGGCTATTTTTGGCCGCGTCGACAATTTGTTAAAAAACCCGGTCTGATCCGAATTGTTTTCGGCCCGCCTATTGATCCCAAGGGTAAGACTGCTGAAGAAGTGCTGGTTTTGGTTCAAAACTGGATTGAAAAGAAAGTGAAGGAAATTGGTAATTAATCAAATATATATCAAAATTTGATATATTTCAAAAATTAATATATAATTATGGTTTGTTGTTGGGAGGTATATAAAAAACGCAAAATAATTGAGGTGTACTATGTCGGAACACACGAAAAAGCACCATATTAGCGCACACAGCCATGGGACAACATTATATATAACGCATCGCCATACAACTTATGCTATCCCAAAAAATATTGCTAATAAATATGTTGTAGAAGATGAGAAACCAAAAAAATCAAAGAAGGCTTCACCAACCATTAAAAGTATATTTGCTAAGCTTGAAGAGAAATACACTCGGGCTGGAGCTTTACTAAAAGGATTAAGATTGCGCGAAGGGCTATCGCAAGTGGCGTTTTCTAAAAAAATTAAGGTTACACAAGCTAATTTATCTAATATGGAGACTGGAAGAAGACCTATTGGAAAAAATATAGCCAAGCGAATTGAGAAAGTATTTGGGACCAATTATCGGTATTTTCTTGAATAAATCCTCTGGCACTAAACGTATTATGCTAAAAGAAATATTCTACCAGAAGTATTATTTTTTCTTTTCTAATAATTTTCTTGCTTTGGTAAGTTCCTTAGCAATAAGTTTGGTATCAGGCAGTACGGTTTTATATTCAGACGCTAATACTTTGTTAGGCAAACCATCGAGAGAATAGTGCGCTACGGACGCATCTTTTTGCGTACATAAAATTAGTCCAATGGGAAAATTTTCGCCTTCTCGCATCCAGTGCTCACGCGCATAGTTGAGGTATAGATGCATTTGTCCTGCATCAGCATGTGTAAATTTTCCTAGCTTAAGATCTAAAATGATCAACGATTTTAAACGACGATGAAAAAAGAGGAGATCAACTCGATACCATTCATTGCCAATGCGTAGTCGTCGTTGTCGTCCTATAAAAGCAAAATCGTCTCCCAGTTCTAACATGAAATCTTCTAGACGATGAATGAGCGCTGCTTCAAGATCATTTTCAGAGTATTCATCTTTTAGATTAAGAAATTCTAATACAAAAGGGTCTTTGATGGCTTCATCTGATGTGATTGTATCGGTAGCGAGTGGTTTGCGGCCCCGTTCTAGCATGGCGACTTTTTTATTTGATAGTGCTGTTCTCTCATAGAATAGTGACGAAATTTGTCTATCAAGTTGGCGAACTGACCAGCTGCCACGCAGAGCCTCAGTTTCATAGAAAGCTCTGGCAGATGCGTCCTTGACTGTTAACAGACGTACATAGGCTGACCATGGTAGGGGAAAGCAATTAGCTAGTGTGATTAAATCAATTGTTGTGGCTTGTTTAGAGGCTGATTTTCTCGGAATTTTTCTTTTTCGAGATTCTCCAGACAGTGTCTGGAGAATCTGCTCTCTTGGCCAGTATAGGTAAAAAGCACGCATATTCCATATATTCGATTTGGTAAAGCCTTGGCCAAAGCGAGAGGTTAAATCTGTTGTAAGTCTCTCAACTAATAAGTCCCCGTACTTTGCTCGGGAAGCCCCGCTTTGTTCGAACTCAACAACTCGTCGCCCAATTTCCCAATAAGTGGCAGACATAATTGAGTTTACTGATCGACTGGCAGAATGCCGCGCATTTTCTAGCAGTTTGACAATATCTGCGTGAATGTTTTTATAACCTGCGATTGTAAGCATTTTTTTGGTAGCCATAACCTATATCATCCATTTTAAGTTTTTTTAACTAAATCGTTGCTTGCGCCAGTTAGCAAAAGCAGTATTGAATGCGATTGTAGTCATGTAGGTAGGTTTTAATGATTTACGGGCAATTAAATACGCCTCCATGACTTCTTTTAGCGTCACTTCGCGTATTTTTTCGGGCCAGTGGATCTGACTGATTCTAATATGTAATTAGCTGAAATAAAAGAGATATTGGTATTATTTAAAAGTTGTCTAACTCTATGGTTTCCGAGGTAGCGGTCTTGGCTCCGGATTGGACCTGGATAAGACAAAGCCCTCATCTGCCGCGCAGTTGTTTCCATTCGCTCGCACATCCACAATAACCTCGTGAGGATCGATTTCAAAAAAAGTGGTGCATTCCACCAGATAAGTTACATTCGGCATATTTTGATTATTAGGGACAATCGAGAGACTTCTGCCGCCTTGGAATGAAACAGCAGCTGCCTGAGAGGCGACTGAGGCTGTTGGATAATCCTTATAGCTTTCCCGATGATAGATAAAAACCTTATTTCCATTAGGGAGGCTGCGAATAGAAGTGGGCTGTCCCCAACTTCGTATTAAAGTCTTCTCTTTTGCGAAACGCCAGCTTGACACAGTTTGAGCATAATGGTCATTTATGTTGGCTCCGACGCAGGCAGAGAGTAGCAGAGTGAGAACTAACATTAAAAACCGCATAGTAGCTCCATTATCAGCAAAGCCTGTATTATAATAAAAATCAGGGTGAAAATATATTAGAGCCAGGAAAGATCAAGGAGAGATAAATCCATGAATGGACCAAGATGGAAGGACGAGTTAGGTCAAAAGCTAAATCAGCAATATGGGGATAAAAAAGGCGCTTTACTCTATAAAAAATATCATACCGCCTTTAACAATCTTTATTGCGAGCAATACACCGTTTTGCAGGCCTTACAAGATCTTTCCTATTTAGAAAAAATATCTGCGGATAATTTCATCGAGCTCGATTTTTATCTTTCCTCGGAAAAGCAGGAAAGTGCCTTACATTTGCGTATTTATAAGTGGAATAATTTCATTCCGCTTTCTGACCTGCTGCCTATTCTCAATGATTTTGATTTTCGGGTCTTTCGAGAAATCACTCATCTGATTCAAATTGATCAGGACAGGGTTTGGATTAGTGATTTTGTCATTTCCCATTCGCGTGGCACAGAACTACAATTTGAAAAAATAACTCCTTTATTTCGTGATGCCTTAGTGGAAATTTGTCTCGGGCATTTTGAAAGTGATGGCTTTAATAAATTGATTTTGGGAGCCAATCTATCCTGGCGTGAAATTAGCATTATTCGTGCCTATGCCAAATATTTAAAGCAGCTTGATTTTCGCTTTAGTCAGCTTTATATCGAGCAAACAGCAGCCAAGCATGCGAGCTTGATGCAAGACCTCATTCAACTATTTTATCTCTGGCATGATCCGAAGCAAAAACGGGATTCAAAAAATCAAGCCGCTGTAGTAGAAAAGACAATTTTACAAGCGCTCGAGCAGGTGACGAGCTTAGATGAGGATGTCATTATTCGTCGCTTCCTGGCACTCTTTAAAGCAACGTTGAGAACTAATTATTTTCAAAAAACGGCAAGCGGCCAAGCCAAAGACTACCTTTCTTTTAAATTTTTATCAGAGGCTATCCCTGAACTCCCTCTGCCCAAACCCCTCTTTGAAATCTTTATCTACTCGCCACGCTTTGAAGGCATTCATCTGCGTTCGGCCAAAGTCGCGCGTGGCGGGCTGCGTTGGTCCGATCGCCGTGAAGATTATCGCACCGAAGTTTTGGGTTTGATGAAGGCGCAGCGTGTAAAAAATGCAATTATCGTACCCTCTGGTGCGAAAGGCGGTTTTGTTTTAAAAGCGCTACCAGCTTCTGCAAGCCGCGAGCTGGTGCAACAGGAAGTGGTAGCCTGTTATAAATTATTTATTTCTGGCCTACTCGATATAACTGACAACATTAAAGAGGGTAAGCCGCTGCGACCGAAAGAGGTGGTCTGTCTCGATGAACCTGATCCCTATCTCGTTGTGGCCGCTGATAAAGGCACGGCTACCTTTTCTGATATAGCAAATAGTCTCGCCAAAGACTATGATTTTTGGCTGGGCGATGCCTTTGCTTCAGGCGGTGCAACTGGCTATGACCATAAGAAAATGGGGATTACTGCACGCGGTGCTTGGGAATCAGTGAAGCGTCATTTTCGTAAGCTCGATATCAATATTGAAACGACAGTTGCGACAGTTGTTGGCATCGGTGATATGAGTGGGGACGTTTTTGGCAATGGCCTCATTTATTCCAGACGTTTGAAACTCATTGCTGCCTTTGATCATCGTCATATCTTTCTCGATCCTCATCCTGATCCGGAATTATCTTATCAAGAGCGCTTACGTCTTTTTAGTTTACCCGGTTCATCTTGGGAGGATTATAATTCTCGTCTACTTTCCTTAGGCGGAGGCGTGTATAAGCGTTCTCTCAAATCGATCAGCCTCTCGGCCGAAGTCAAAAAAGTATTAGCGATTCAAGAAGATAGTTTAAGACCCAATGAACTCGTGCGAGCCATTCTACAAGCCCCGGTTGATTTATTATGGAATGGTGGCATTGGTACCTATGTGAAATCGAGCATGGAATCGAACGCAGATGTCGGTGATAAAACCAATGATGGCAACCGTGTAAACGGGAATGAGTTGCGCTGCAAGGTTGTTGGAGAGGGAGGGAATTTAGGTTTTACCCAGAGAGGACGTGTTGAATATGCTTTAAATCATGGCTTAATCAATACGGACTTCATTGATAATTCAGCCGGGGTGGATTGCTCCGACCATGAAGTGAATTTGAAGATTTTACTGAATCAAGAAATGGCCAAAGGAAAACTCGATGAGAAAAAGCGCAATGCCTTATTAGCAGAGCTGACAGCAGAAGTGGCTGATTTAGTCTTGCGAGATAATTATGAACAAGCCTGGGCGCTGGATTTTCTGATTCAATATTCCACTCGCGATACGACCCTTTATCAAAATTATATCAAAGAACTAGAGGAGACTGGTTTTCTCAATCGACAGGTGGAATTTCTGCCAGATGATAAGATCTTTACGGAACGTCGAACGGCAGGTATCGGCTTAACGACACCTGAATTAGCGGTCTTGCTCTCTTATACTAAAATTTATATCAAAAATGAAATTTTAAAATCCACGCTGCCAGAAGAACCCTTCTTTGCTGAAATACGGGAAGAGGCTTTTCCGCCCAGTATTAATAAAAGGTATCATCAAGAAAGCCGCGATCATATTTTGCATCGTGAGATTGTGGCTACCCAATTAAGTAGTCGTCTTGTGAATGAAATGGGTATGGTCTTTGTTTATCGTTTGCAAACTGAAACCGGTATGACGGTAGCGGATGTCGTTCGTGCGCATGCAGTTGCTTCTGCTATTTTTGAATCACAAAAATTACGTCAGCTTATTGAAGCTTTAGATTTTAAAATTCCAGTGAGCAGCCAATATGAATTGCTGCATCATATTCGCCATTTAATCAATATTTCTGCCCGCTGGTTTCTTCATGAGGATCGTTTAAAGGGAGACATGAACCAGCTGATTGAACATTATCAATCGCGCATTAAAAAGCTGAAAAACTTAATGCTCAAGCTGATGACTGGATTGACGAAGACTTTTTTAGCCAACCTCATCGAACAATTTTCGCAGGCCGGACTCTCTGAAGAAATAGCGACTCAAATTGCCGCGAGTCGTATTAATTATATCTCACTCAATATTATTGAGGTGGCAAGTAAAAATAATTTTGATTTGGAAAAAACAGCAAAACTATATTTTGCCGTAGGAGAGCGTTTTAATTTGGTCTGGTTTCGCGATCACATTTTACATGATGTACGCGAAGGGCTGTGGAATGCTTTAGCGCGTCTCACCTTAAGAGATAAATTAGATCTCTTGCAGAAAGCCTTAACCGTTGGTATTTTAAAGCTCAGCAAAAAAGAAGAAGATATTTCGAAATTAATCAGCCTGTGGACTGAAAAAAATGCGCTTGCTTTAACGCGCTGGGAAAAAATGCTGCGGGCTCTTCACGAAAGCGCCAATATCGATTATGCTATGTTTTTTATTGTGCTGCAGAAGTTGGGTAATCTCATTGCAGACAGTGTGTGAAAAATGAAGACTAGAAGGAGAGTAATATGAAATGTACCTGTGAGAAATGCGGTATGCAAGTAAAAGGTTTTACTTGTGGAAAATGTAATTCGGAATTGGTTCAAGATAAAATAAAGAAAGATCAAAAAGAAGTGAAGGTTGCAAAATGCCCGAAGGGTTGTGGGATGATTAAATCACCGACTTGTTGCGGTGAAGATATGGCTTGTTCTACTTAGGTCCTTTATTTGATGGGGGGTCAAAGCGCGCTAGTCTTGCTGCAAGTTCTGCCTGGCGCTGAGCATCGCTTCTTGGAGGTGTAGATGAGTTTGGAGGTGCAGATGAGGGCTGGGCTTTTTTAGGTGGTGGACTGCCCCAGCTAGATTCTTTTTCCTTCTCCTCTTCTTTTGGATAGATAGCTTTCAAGAACTCCTCTTTTTGATTCTCAGTTAGTAACTTATTATCAATATTAAGAATATTACTTATCACCTTTTCTATTTCTGGCTGAGGACTATCATTATCTAAAGCTTTTTTGAACAGGGTAGCTAAATGGTTTTTTGCTTCTTTAACTAATAAAATACCAAGAGATGATTTGAGGTATTCTAGAAGGAGTGGTTGTTTATCTTTAGGGATGTCCCTTCTCCATAGCGATTTTTTATATATTTCGTCAGCTATATGGTTATAAGCTTCTTTTATATTTTTAGATTCTGGTTCACAAGTTCTTATTTTATCTTCAATAGTTAAGCTTGAATCAGAATCAAGCAAATTCGAAAGCGCTAGATACAGCTCGTACAAATCTTTTTCTTTAGACTCTTGTGCTAATGAGCCAGTCGCATAAGCGATGATAGAGTCAAGCTCACCTGTAGCTGCTTTATAGTTTTTCTGTTTTTTATCTTGATAGGCCTTCTTTTGTAGAAATTGTTTAATATTTTCACTCTGTAGTAATTTTTCTGCTTCTTCTTCTTTTATTGATGTTAATTTAGGATACTCAAATCTTCGTGCTGCTGGTGGGGTGGTTGCTTGCTCTCGTCTTTGTGTGGTTGTTTGTCCGCGTGGTGATGATGTCGCTGCTGTTACTAAGGCTGTTGCAATAGTTTTTTGAGTAGTCCTTTTCCTTTGACTCGGTGATGTTGGTGCTGAGGCTGAAGATCCAGATGGTTGCCCCCGTCTTTGTGCGGTTGTTTGTCCGCGTGGTGATGCTGGTGCTGAGGCTGATCTTTGTGGTGGTGTGCCAGCTCCGCGTGCTAGACCTGACCATTCTCCTAGCCGTCGAGTGGAAGAAACAAGCCCTCTTCCTACCCAGGAGAAGAAAGATTTCACTGCCTGAATGAGCCACATAAGGTTCTTCCTCTACCTTGTTAAGCCGCTGAATACCGACAAAAAGGGTGTCGGCACGACAGTGGTGCTATACATACTATATTTTAACAATTTCTTTCATCTAAATGTTCTGTACGGTACAAAAATTAAATTCTGATTGTCATCCTGAGCTCAACCCCTGTCATCCTGAGCATAGCGAAGGATCTGAATTATCAATGAGATACAGATTCTTTGCTCGCTCAGAATGACAAAAATTATTTTGTACTGTACAGAGATCTACCTGTTTTCGAGCAAAGCCTAAGAGGTTCAATTCGATCTAAAAATAAACTTTAAATTAAAAGATGTATTTTTTTAATGCATATTAAGCAAGAGGCTAAGAAATAAAAGACTCAAGAAGAGCATAATAATAAGAAAGAAGAGAAGAAAAAACTATCCTCATTTGAAGGAGAAGCTCATGCCGCGCTCTAATTGGAAAGGTTATATTTCATTCGGCTTAGTTTCCATCCGTTCAAGCTAGGATGTCTTAGCGTGCCGTCATCAGTCCATTCGGTAAATTCAATCAGTAGCTGAGGAGAAGCTTTTTTTTTACTGTTTTTACTGGTCCCTTTTTTTTAGCATGCTGAGTGATTTGATCTAAGCTTCGTCCCGAGACTACGCTATCAGGCTGTTCGCGCGTAATATCATATCTTGCCGAGGTTTTTGCAAATTCATCTTTTATTTTAATTAATAACCAGGTTTTATCATTATGCTGAATACGAATTAATTTCCACCGTCCCTTTAATTTTGGTGCTTCTAAGCGAAAGGTCATATTGCCATCGGCATAAGCTTTTTCTGGATTTTCATCTTCTGAAAACCATTTGCCCTTATCCCAGAGCATGACTGTTCCTGCGCCATATTGTTTTTCAGGAATAATCCCTTCAAAAGAACCATATTCCAAAGGATGATCTTCCACATGCATGGCTAAGCGCTTGATAGCAGGATTGAAGCTCGGCCCCTTGGGAATAGCCCAGCTAATTAATACGCCCTTTAATTCGAGTCGAAAATCATAATGGAGGTGGCTCGCGGCATGTTTTTGGATAAGATATAAATGAGAAGATTTTTTTTTAATCTTACCCGGGGGCTCTGGTGTTTTTTTAAAGTTCCTTTTTTTTCTATAGCTTGTTAGGGCCATAAAAATCCTTGAAAAAAAAGATAATTTCCCCTCTTCTAATCAGAAGCTAAGCCAATTCCAACAAGTAATAATAGGAATATAAAAACAAAGAGTACAAAAAATATTTTTGCGATAGCTGCTGCTGCAGCGGCTACGCCGGAAAATCCTAGTATGCCCGCTATAATCGATATAATAAAAAATACAACGATCCAATATAGCATCTTGCGCTCCTTATCAAAAATGCTGGTATCAGTATAACATTTTTATTGGTGTTTGTTTGTATCGAGAATGTATATGCTATACTGACTCAAAGGGATTTTTAATTGAGGATTTTTTTATGCTCAAATATGTTTTCGCCTGGCTCTTAGGTGTTCCGCTGACCTTGTTAGTACTTATTTATTTAATTTCTCATCTGTTCTAATTTAAGGAGTTTGTCTTATGGTAAAAGGATTGATCCACTCACAGGAATGCCGCTGTTTTACCTGGAGTCCAGTTATTGCAGGGGCCTTAACAGCCCTTGGTTTTAGCTTTCTCTTAAATCTTTTTGGAGTAGCGATTGGTTTAACGGCCTTTACCACAAATAATCAAGGCCTTGAAACGCTCAGTTTGGGTGGCTTAATCGCTACTGGTCTTGGCGTGATTGTCTCGATGTTTGCAGCAGGATGGTTGTCGGGCTATTTAGGAAATCGCTATTGTAGCAAACGTCATTTAGGCGCTTTTTATGGTTTTTTAACCTGGTGCTTAGCGCTTATTATTTCTATCTTGCTTGTTGATCCTATCCAACATTATCTTACTTTTTATAGCCATTTTATTTCCGGCGCAACAGTAGGAGGAAGGCCTCTGTCTCATAGTGCGCTAACGATTACGGCTAATCTGCCTCTGCCAGCAACGAAGGTGATCATTAGTACTTATATTCTTTTTTGCCTCTTCTTTTTGAGCGCCTTTGCCTCTAGTTTGGGTGGACATTGTGGTATGCGTTACGTCAATCGAGATGAAAGAAGCCGATAGCTTAACAATCCCCTCCTGCCACGCTTTTTGTGGAGGGAGGGGTCGGGGTGGGAGGTTTAAATTGTCAAACTTCCCAACAAAAACGCAATTCCAAGGCCTCCCACAACCCAGGCCGGCGTAGAAGAAAAGCTATGATCAAGACCAAGATGCATGGGGTGTACTAATAAAAGGCCGGCACTGAGAATAAGTGTCAGCCCCACACCCATCCCAAAATAGCGCTTTCCCGAAGGAAGATGGGGAGGGAGCTGCTCTCTCCTGTGCTCCGCAAAACGAAAATTTTCTTGGCGCTCTTTTGTTTCCTGTAAAACTTCAAAAATTAAATGAGGCAACTCAGGTAATTTTTCCGACCAGAGGGGAAGATTCTCACGAATGCGTTTAAAAAAAGCACCGACGCCCATTTGTTGTTTTAACCATCTTTCTAAATGCGGCTGGGCTGTTTTCCACAAATCAAGCTCGGGATAAAGTTGTCTGCTGAGGCTCTCGATACTAAATAGCGATTTTTGCAGCAAAATTAATTGCGGTTGAATATTAATATGAAAACGGCGCGCGGTTTGAAATAGGCGATAAAGTAATTGTGCAAAAGAAATATCTTTTAAAGGCAACTCAAAGATAGGTTCACAAACAGCGCGAATGGCGCCTTCAAATTGATCGGCCCGGGTTTCGGGCGGAAGCCAGCCAGAAGCAAGATGCAATTCTGCTACGCGGCGATAGTCCCGATTTAAAAAAGCCAACATATTTTCTGCTAAATAGCGTTGATCCTTGCTATTGAGCGAGCCAGCAATACCAAAATCAACGGCAATATATTGGGGATCTTCTAGATGATGAGTAGAGATAAAGAGATTACCAGGATGTAAGTCAGCATGAAAAAAATTGTCACGAAAAACTTGGGTAAAGAAAATTTCAATACCTCGTTCAGCTACTTTTTTAAGCGGAATACCTGCTGCCTTGAGCCTGCTAAGGTCATTGATGGGAATCCCTTCAATGCGTTCCATGACCAAAACATTCGAGCGACTGTGGGCCCAATAAATTTGAGGAATATGCAACAGCTTCGAATGTAAAAAATTTCTTTTCAACTGTGAGGCATTCGCGCCTTCTCGTAACAAATCCAATTCGTCATATAGTGTGTGGGCGATCTCATCAACCATTTCTTTGGCCTTGAAAGAGCGGGCTTCTTTCCAATAGCGAGTTGCTAATTTAGCTAAGCTCATGAGCAGGTCGAGATCACGATCGATTATTTTTTTGATGCGGGGACGCAAGACCTTGATGACCACAGCTTTTCCATTCAGTAAGGTCGCTGCATGGACTTGGGCAATGGAGGCAGAGGCTAGCGCTTCTGGGTCAAAATGAGCAAATACCTCTTCTAGGGGACAATGCAGAGCCTCTTCAATCATGTTTCGGGCTAGATCCCCAGAAAAGGGTGCTACACGATCTTGTAGTTGAGAGAGTTCGAGAACAATATCGTCTGGCAGAAAATCTAAACGAGTAGACAGAATTTGTCCGGCTTTCACAAAAATAGGGCCGAGTTCTTCTAGGGCTCGACGCAGGCGTTGTCCGCGGCCCATGCTTTTGCCGCTTGTCCAATACCAGGGATTGAAATAGCTTAAAAAACGGAGCGGATAAAACCAGGGGGTAGCAAGAATCAACTCGTCTAGATTATAGCGAGCAAGGACGAAGTTAATATGAAGCAAGCGGATCGAACGTTTAAAAAATTTTAGCATAATTGCTTTACTCGAGCTTCCAAGCGGTCGCAAGCTAGGCGTAAATCATCTACCTCATTAAAAAAATCATCTAAGGCTTCTCGAGGAGGAAACCAGGGTTGTTCCTCGTGAATATAGTCATTCACATGTAAGCTCAAACTGTTTTTTGCTTCTTTTCCCCAGGCAAAAAATTTCTTGCCAAGGCGTCCGATTTGATAAGCGGGTAGATCGCCGACGAGCTCCGCAAGATGTTCTTCCCAATCAATTTCCAGGTGATTAAAAAGATCGATTATTTGTTGGCCGAGTAGAGCCTCGCCCTCAATGGTGACAGCCTCCGCAAAGAAAGCTTGTTTTTTGTCGGACTGAAGGGCAAGAGCGAAAAGATTCAAGGGGGTGCCACGAATTTTGAGCTCGGCAGGTAAATGATCGCCGACTGTGACCTCAATTTTTTTTTCACGAAAGGACAGTTGAAAACAAAAGGCGGGAAGAGTTAATTCAATGGTGATGGTTTTTCCTTCTACAGGCTGAAGACGTTTTTGAGATTCAGGATCAAGCGCTAAGTATTGATTGAGTGCTTTTTTAAGGCTGGATTGAAAAAAAGATTTTAGCATTTAATATTTATACCCCTGATGCAAGGCAACAATGCCGCCTGTTAAATTATAGTAATTCACATCTTCAAAGCCAGATTTTTCCATGAGGGATTTTAAACTTTCTTGATCGGGATGCTTGCGGATGGATTCAACCAGGTATTCATAACTTTGCCGATCCCTGGTCAGCCATTCGCCTAATTTGGGAATCAGCTGAAAAGAATAAAGATCATATAATTTTTGAAGCCAGGGCAGGGTGAGTTGTGAAAATTCTAAAATGAGTGCCTTGCCTCCGGGTTTTAAAACGCGATACATGGCTTCGAGCGCACGCTGTGGTTGGGTGATATTGCGCAGCCCAAAAGCAAGGGTGATGCCATCAAAAGAATGAGCAGCAAAAGGCAGTTGTTCTGCGTCAGCGAGAACGTAGGAAACATTGCCAATCAATCCTTGATCTAGTAAGTGTAAACGACCGCGAGCTAACATTGATTCATTAATATCAGTTAAAATAACCTGACCGGTTTTTCCTACTTTGCGGGCAAGTACGGCAGCTAAATCACCCGTGCCTGCAGCAAGATCAAGGAAAACTTGACCAGGACGTGCCTGACATGCCGCGAGGGTAAAGCGCTTCCATAAACGATGCAGTCCGAAAGACATGAGATCGTTCATGAGATCATAACGCTGCGCTACAGAATGAAAAACCTGAGCGACCCGCTCTGTTTTTTCATTAAGCGGAATGTCTTGATAGCCAAAATGGGTTGTTTCTTGAGAAGCGGTATTTTTCATTTTCCTAGTGATTTTCATTAATCGTATAAGGGACAAAGGCTTCATTTAATTGTCGTGCCACGCGAATGAAAGTTGTACGCTTTGATAATTCCTTCAAGCGATGTGCCCCAACATAAGTACAGGTTGAGCGTAGGCCCCCTAAAATATCCAAGAGGGTATTTTTTACTGGGCCACGATAGGGAATGTTAACCGAGCGACCTTCGCTCGCGCGATATTCTGCAACCGAGCCATGGTGTTTTTCCATAGCCTCTGTCGAGCTCATGCCATAGAAGCGCTTAAATTTTTTACCCTGTTCCTCAATGATTTCACCGCTGCTTTCGTCATGGCCGGCTAGCATACCGCCTAACATGACAAAGTCGGAGCCGGCGGCAAAGGCCTTCGCTACATCGCCGGGAGTCACACAGCCGCCATCTGCACAGACTTGTCCGCCTAAACCATGTGCTGCATCGGCGCATTCAATAATGGCGGAAAGCTGTGGATAGCCGACGCCTGTTTTTTCACGGGTAGTACAGACGGATCCCGGGCCAATGCCGATTTTTACAATGTCGGCGCCCGAGAGAATGAGTTCTTCAACCATTTCGCCGGTCACGACATTGCCGGCCATAATCACCTTTTTAGGAAAGCGCTCGCGAATCCGCTCAAGGCAGGCAACAAAACGTTCTGTATAGCCATTAGCAACATCAAGACAGATAAAGGGGATATCAACAACAGCCAAGGTTTC
Source organism: uncultured Coxiellaceae bacterium (assembly GCA_964466595.1). GTDB lineage: Bacteria > Pseudomonadota > Gammaproteobacteria > DSM-16500 > DSM-16500 > JABDGC01. The sequence continues at coordinate 40,920 of CAYXNR010000011.1, forward strand.
CTCTAATTTTTTTAAATCGTTTTCAGCAACGCCTAGGGAGACAAAACAGTAGGGAATGACAGCAGCATGCTTAGCGGCAAATTTTTTCCAGTCAGCCGGAGAGAGAAATTTGTCCATCCCCGTGAGCAGGCGATATTCAGCCAAGGATTGAGCCATAGCCAAGGTGCCGGTATGATCCATATTCGCTGCTACAATGGGCACGCCAGACCAGGTGGTTCCGGAATGGCGAAAACGGAATTCACGTTCTAAAGAAACCTCAACACGCGATTGCAGCACGCTTCGTTTGGGACGAATTAAAACGTCTGAAAAATCAAGTTTAATATCATTTTCGATGCGCATGGTCTCTTCCTCTTTTATTTACGACGAACCGGAGCTCTTGGTAGTTTACTCGGAAACATGAAATGATGTCATATTGTATGACTGAAATCAAAGGAAGCTGCGTGATGGAAATCTTTGTAGGGGCTAAAAGCGACTGAGTATATGCAATTTAAATATAATTTTTTCAAAATCATCAGCATCTTATGCTTATTTTGTTCACCAACTATCTGGGCCGCTAATGATATTTATTCTTTTTCTTCTGAAAAAGACAAACAGCAATTTATCAATTTAACCAAAGAACTGCGCTGCTTAGTTTGTCTTAATCAGAGTTTAGCTGATTCGGATGCTGATTTGGCAAAGGATTTGCGGAAGAAAATTTATCTGATGATTCAGGAAAAAAAATCAGCTGAGGAAATTCGCCAGTTTCTCGTCCGTCGCTATGGCCAATTTATTTTGTTTTCTCCCCCACTTTCGCCCGCAACCCTGCTCTTGTGGGGCTTTCCTGCCTTTTTAAGCCTGCTTATTTTTGCTAGCCTCTATTGGCTGGTGCGCAGAAAAGCTCGTTCTAGTCGCGAGACTCGCAGCAGCTGAGGCGGCTAAATATGCTATGATGAGGGCTTTCAGGGAGAAAGAAGCAAAATGGTTTTAAAGCAAAAAAAAAATCAAGAGAGAGGGGTGTTGGGATGGCGAGAATGGGTCTCGCTTCCTGATTTAGGAATAGAAAGAATTAAGGCTAAGGTTGATACCGGAGCTCGTACCTCTACCCTTCATGCATTTTCTTTACACCCTTTTGTCGTAAATAATCAAAAAAGAATCAGATTTGATATGCATCCCCTCCAACATAATACGCAAACAGTGATTACCTGTGAGGCCGATGTTGTCGATCTTCGCTGGGTTACTGACTCCGGCGGTCATAGTGAAGAACGTTATGTCATTCGAACCCCTATTGTTATTGATAGACATTCCTGGTCAATCGAGATTACATTAACGGAACGCGACACCATGCTCTTTCGGATGCTTTTAGCTCGTAATGCAATACGCGGACGCTTTGTGGTCGATCCAGCGCGTTCATTTTTAAAATCAAAAAGGAAACAAATCAGTTTATGAAAGTGGCCATTTTATCAAGAAGGACAAAAATCTACTCCACTCAACGCTTAGTCGAGGCAGCAGAAAAACGGGGTCATCGGGCTGAGGTGGTGCATACCCTGCGCTGTAATATGAATATTACTTCCTCTCATCCCACGGTTTTTTGTGGCGGCAAGGCCTTGGATGACTATGACGCCGTTATCCCTCGAATCGGTGCTTCCATCACTTTTTATGGCGCAGCCGTAGTGCGTCAGTTTGAAATGATGGGTGTATTTTGTGTCAATGACTCGGTTTCGATTACGCGTGCGCGTGATAAATTACGCTCCCTGCAACTTTTATCGAAAAAAGGCATTGGCTTGCCTATCACGGGCTTTGCTCATTCTCTCGATGAAACCCAAGATTTAATTAAAATGGCTGGGGGCGTGCCTTTGGTCGTCAAGTTTTTGGAAGGAACCCAGGGGATTGGCGTCGTGCTGGTGGAATCCTTAAAAGCAGCCCGTAGTATTATCGAGGCTTTTTTGGGTTTGAAAGTGAATATTATGGTGCAGGAATATATCAAGGAAGCTGGGGGTGCGGATATTCGTTGTTTTGTGGTGGGAGATCAAGTTGTGGCTGCCATGAAAAGGCAGGCCAAATTAGAAGAATTTCGCGCGAATTTACATCGCGGTGGGGTAGCGATGCCGGTTGAGCTCACGCCGGAGGAAAGAAATATGGCTCTGCGGGTAGCTCATATCATTGGTTTAAATGTGGCAGGTGTTGATATTGTGCGTTCGAATCGCGGCCCCTTGATTATGGAAGTGAATGCAACACCGGGTTTAGAGGGCGTAGAAAAAGTCACCGGTGTTGATGTGGCGGATGCAATCATTCGCTTTATTGAAGAAAATGTGGAGCAGGAAAAAGATAAGGCGAAGAAGTAAGATTTTAAAGTTTAGCCCGCGGCGCTGCCTCGAAGTTTTCTTCTAAGAAAAAATTTCCTTCGAGTCTATGATCGATCAATTGACTACGTGCGCGCTTACAATCCCTAAAGGTAAAAGAGGCATATTGACTGTCTGTGTAAAAATGCACAGGGGTAAGGTTATTAACAAAGTGCTTACTTAAGATTTCAATTTCTGTAAAAGAAAGCTGTGCTGGATGTAAGGAATTACTCGCTAAATGAATTTCATCCAAACTTAAATTCGGAGCTCCGAATCGGGTAATGGCATTGCCGAGCGCTGCAAAGATGGCATCGGTGGTGAGAAAGGAAATATCTTGTACTAAAACCCCAGCAGCATAACGACCATTATTGCATTTCAGAATACAGGCCGTGATAGGAGAGGTCTGAAATTCTTTATTAATAATATGTGGTGTTAAGACCTTAAAATATTTTGCTATCTCCTCTTTGCTTAGGTTTTTATTATTCAATATATCCCAGGCTTGTAAGGTCGGCGTATTAAAAATAGTTGTAGACTTTTTTAGGCGCGCTCTGAAGGAGGGGTCCGGCTTGAAAACAGGCAGGTTTAAGTCTCGTTCGCTAAAAGGATTGGGTAAAAAACCCGCCTCAAAGGTATCGGGCTTCGAAAAACGACCATCCAGGCTGACTAGGTAAATTTCTGCTTCTGGGTTTGCTAAACTCACCATCAGTTGACGACAGTGACCGCAGGATGTTGAAACGCTGTGTTTTTCTTCAGGAAAAGTGTCAGTGGGGGCTGCCATAATCCAGATTCTTGAAAACTTGCTATTCCCGCCTGCAAAAGTAAGTGCGCTAGCAAGGGCATTTTGTTCGCTATGGAGGCTGAGACGATTAGGTTCAAATTCAGCATTCACCCCTGAGGTATAATAAAAGATATTTTCTTGTAATTTAATTTCAACTAAGGAGGCGGCGAGGTGGCGAGAATAGGGTGCAAAAGCATGAGAACGCAGAGCTTTTAAATAATTAAAAATATCTTTTTGGGAGAGGGGGGTGGCGCAGCGAGTAAATAGGGGCATGTAAGCTTATCCTGGTTATGATTTGTTATGAAATACAGTTCTTTTAATCAAAGAATGTATTACTGCAACATCGATTTAAAATCAATAGCCAGTTGTTGTAAGTTTAAGCGATTCAGGAAAAGCGAGTAACACATCCACGCGCTGAGTGCGGCCATGTCTCTGAATTGTGGGGGCATAAATTTAGGAGGCGTGACGATACCCTCATCGACTAAATCGGAGAGAATATGCAGATCTTCTAAGGTGGTTTTTCCGAGAAAAAGCATGGGAATTTGTTTCAATAAGCCGCGTTGAACCGCCAAACGAATATAATTATAAATTAAAATAAAACCTTTGCTATAGGATAAATCTTTGGTGAAGGGCCCGCCATCTGGGGTGCTGCCACGGAAAACACGGGTAGTGGCACTGTAACTGCTGTCTGGATCCATGCCTTGTTCGCGATAGAAATTAAAAACATCCAGAAAATTAGCGCCCTCTTCTGCCATATTCACAGCGATAATGCGATTCGTGAGGCGTTTAACGCGAGAGGGATAGGAAGAAAAAGTAAAAATCTCTGTAATAATACCCAAACCTTCTTGGGTGATGGTGGAAGAAGGCGGGCCCTTGCTTAAAAAGGTGCAAATGGGCTGGTTCAAGCCATTGATGGTGGTGCCTAAATGAACCCAGCCTTCATGAATTTCAAGAATGCGAATTTCGCGTTTGCTAAAATTAACGCTTGAGTGAATTTTAATGCGTTCTGCACCCGCTGAGGCATCGGCGATGATGCCATCGCTTAATTCAACACGCACGGTTTGCTCGGTGAAATAGCGGGCCAACTTTTTACTTAAGATCCGCACGGTGTCTTGGCTGCTGAATTTTTTTTCATCATCTTTCGTCACGACCTGATCTTCAATATTGCTGAGTGTGGTGGTGACGAGGTTGGCTAAATCTTTGAGAGTGGGAGCGCCGGCGTGGAAGGCATCTTCCGCGCTGCCATATAATTCCTGTGAAATTTCGGTGAATTGCGGTGTGCCACGGGCTTTCAGCATTTCAATCACTCGACAATATTCATGGCACATGCGTTGCATAATACTACCGACCCCGCTGTACTGCCCAAGATAACGTCGAATGTTGCGTTCAATTTCACGAAATTCTTCAATTTTTTTAGCGGTGTCATATTCTAAGGGGTTTTTTTGCAGATAGTAGTCTTCAGTAATGGGGGGTAATTTTTTAAAGTGGTGCTTAAAGAAATATTCTTTTATTTCGCTATTCCATTTTAGTGCATCTAAAATACGAATGGGCTTTTGAGCTTTCACGATGCTTTCGGAGAGCTCGTGGATAGTATTGTGGTAGTCATGATTGGGCATAGGGCTTCCATCCAGGATGGATGCTTATATAAATAGTATACCAGATTATCTTTGTCCGTGACAGCTCAGCGCTAAGGCTTATTTTTTTTTATTCCTAGCTCCTAACGATGCTGTCTTTGGCGTTTCTGCCTGATGGAGGTTTGCTTGTTGTGTAAATAGCTGTTTTCTGATTAAACATGAAATATATTGTTTAATCCTTTCATTTTTAATACTAGGAAAAGTAGCTTCAATTGCTGCCTGAATACGAGCCTCTAAGAATTGAGCGTCACTTTTAATTAATTCAGTTTTATATGTTTCCATTAGCTTGTTAGCGTGAGATTGAAATCTTTCATGGTTAGCTTGAGACTGAGATCTGTTAGCCTGAGCTTGAGATCTTTCATCAGGGACCATGAATCGATCAATCACAGCGTTGTAAATAGTGATTCGTAGGGGTTTATATTTTCCAGGTAAAATTTTTTGATAGGCAAGAGGGAGGAGTGGATCAAACAATTCTATTAACTGGCTTATTTCACAGGCAAGAAGTTGTTGTTGGATTTTCTTTTCATCTAAGCGAAGAAGAAGCGCTTTAACACAGGCCTCTTTTTCTTGTGGGGTGAGCGCTTTTTCTTGTTCTTCGTCCTCACTATATAAATTGACAGTTTGCAAGGAGTTGCTAGAGAAAACCCTAGAGCGGTGAGTGCTTTGAAATAAGTTGTGGGCGCTATTCATGACTGGCTGTTCATCCTTGTCCTTGCTTTCACGTTCTGCTTGCTGTTGTTGCTGTTCTCGTGCGGTTTTTTCTCGAGCTCTTTCTCTTAAGAGGCGCGTATAAGCTAGAGTTTCTTGATCAACTTGCTCAATTTTATCCCGGGCTCTTGCTTTTTTGTCTGAGTACTGTCTATATTTTTCCAAATCTTGTTGAATAGCATCCTGGTAAAAATAACAATAGCATTTTGCAGCAAAATAAAAGGGAAAACCGATGACAGTCAGCGGAACCCACCATTGCGTTAGATTGAGAGGCCAACGATGACGATTCAAGCGTGGCAGTAATTCGGAAATCGTTGTTATTTGTGTGTCCAAAGCCTCTTTTAGTTCGCTTAGCTTACTGAGATGGCTATCATCTTCTTTAGCCTCATCGGGCAGGATTGAAACTCTCGCTGCTTCTGAAGTTCTGATTTCCTCTGAAGGGCTTGGCCTGCTCAAGGGGCTTGCCTCATGCAGAGACCTCGGCCTATGAGCGGTTGCAGTGGCCGGAGTTTGGAAGGATTGTGCTGCTGCCTCCCTAGCTTCTACTCCTTCCCTATTTGCGGCGGACTGTTGAGCTGAAAGCCAGTTTTTAGCTTCAGCAGTTAACAAAAAACTACCCTTATCAAGGTGTAAATACAGTTCATTTTGATTTTCTTCTATCCTGCCTTCTAATAATTTTTTCAGCGTTAAGCCGCGATATTTTGGAAGTTGTGCATTCTGAATATCGTGTAAGCTGAGTGTTTCCAGAAGGGTGATCCGAGGACTGTCGTTATCTTCCTCCATATCATCTTCTAGGAGTAAATCACTTTCACTTCTCAATTGGAGTAATTGGCCTTGAAGCCGCGAATAACGACCCTCTCTCTTCTGATGTTCTTGACGATGATTTCGTGCCTGTGTCATGGTAGAAGCAGCAAGCGGGGCAAGAAAGTAGGTAAAGGGATCGGTGTTCACACACATCCGTTGCAGTGCTTTTTGTCGCACCACCATGCTAGCGTAGGTACGTATGGCATCGAGACTATCATCGCAGATACTTTCAATTGTGAGTGAATCACTCATGTCTTTCAGATGAGCCAGGCCCTCTGTGTGGATTTTGACAGACATATCATGGGCGTTCACAAGCGCTTGATAAGCGTTTTGACTAAAAGGAATATTAGCACGAAGTGTTATTACAGCTTTTCTTAATTCTCGGCTTTGTGTTTGCAAAGCAACACCTATTTGTAAAAGATTCAGAAAGGCGGTAATAGCGGAACCTCGAACATTGGCTAGCGGTAAGGCTGGTTTACTTACCATATTGCCGCCATGCGGGTGAAATTTAATACTATCCTTGAGGTTTTCGATCAGATGAATCAACTCTTCAATGAGATAAATGCCTTTGGATATATTTTTTATATAGCTTAGGAGGTGGTTTACCAGAGTGGGATTATAAGCATCCGGATTATTGTAGATGTTGCGTAGCGCTATAGGCAAAACGGCTGCAATTAAGGACTCTTGAGCGTACTGATTCACATTATGATGGTAGCGGTCTGATAACTCCTTTGTTTCTGACGATAGCGTGTTGACACTCGGGTGAAAAGACAGATTAGAATAAGAAGGTTCTTCTCTTGAGGCATACATCAGTGCTTTGGATTCTTCAGGCTGCTGAGAGAGTAAGCCGCTTGGCGCTCGAGTGTTCTGAGAAAGATTTTGCGTGTAAGCGAGAGCTTCTTTGACGGCAGTTTGCTCTAATTCTTGACGCAGCCTTTTTCGAGTGGGTGCGAAAAAAGCGTGTTTAACAAGATTAAATAAGTCGGGGCAGTCCGGCTTGCTTGGATCGATGAGAACGGCGTTGAAATTTTTAGGAAGCTTGATTTTTTTAAATTCATAAAAGCTAAGGCTTTCATTTTTGAACAAGGAAGTCATATCCATATGAGTAAGAAAACTTTCTGGAATAGGTCGATCAAGGAGATGTTGAAGCAAGGTCATGGGAAAAAGGATAAGTAGCTCTTCTGCGATTTTTTTAAGCCCATTTAAGGCTTGGGGTAATTTATTGGCTTCAGAACTGTCTTTTAATTCATTAATATCCTCTTTAAGCATCTGGATAAGATTTTCAAGAAGCTCATTAAATTGATGATACAGTTCTGTGTCTTGTGAAAAAAAAACTTGCCAAAAACTAGCATCAGCTGCCCAAATACATTCTTGGGCTAAAACATAGAAACAAACGTGTTGCACTATTTCTAAATGCTTTTTTTTTGAAACGGGTTCTGTTACGAAATGTTCGATGTTTAAAAGGAGCAAGCGAATACTGCGTATAATAAATTCAGGTGATCGTTCAATGGTTGAGGTGTCGAGACCATATTGAGGATAACGCTCGTCCAGAAAACAATCGATCATTTTTCTGTATTTATTGTTCTTCATTGCTTTTTCAACAGTAAGATTTCCACTTATAAAAGTATGAGGCGTGCGAAGATGAAGAGCGTTTAGAGTTTTATGAATAAAATTGTCATGGGCGTCAGTTTTTTTACCATATTCTGTAAGTGGGTTATAGATAGAATCTATTTCGGCTGTAATTAAATTGAATTGTGTGGCAAAGGTATTGAGATAGGGGGTCATCTTCACTTCTTGTGAAGCAGGACTCTTGCTTGTTTTGCTCTTGGTTTTCAGTTCAGAGGAGGTGCCGTTTTGTTCGGGCGTGGCTTGGGCTGGAACGGTTTCTTCTGTACGAGCTCTCATACATTAGTTCCTATATTATTATATTATTATATAGTTGAGTTATGCGTTTATACTAAAATACTTAAGTTAACATAATCTTAAAAAATAAAATAATATAAGAATTTTTTTCTGCTGTAGAAAAAAGGAGAGTTTGTTCTCGCGCGCTTCTTTTTTTAATCATTCGCAAATAAAGATTGCTTACGTTCTCGTGTTTCTGCACAGCCAATACAAAAGCGAAAACCTAATTCACGACGAGCCTCGGGTATTTCTTCACCGCAATCGTTGCAGGAAGGGCTACCGCCGCCGGCCGTTGCGCTTTTTCGAATGCGATTAATCGTGCGAGAAAGCTCGGAATGTAGTTGCTCATTGGCGAGATCTGCTTCATCTGCCATGGGGATGGCCTCCTGTCAAAAAAGAAAGGGGATCATTATACGGGGAATGGGAGGAAAGTAAATTTATATTTGAAAAGGTCCGCGCTTGCTTGTTTCCCGCGGAAGCGCAGAGCCTTGTTTTAATCCCCTCCCACCCCTACCCCTCCCTCCACAAAAAACGTGGCGGGAGGGGGCAATCATCATCCCGGTTCTACAATTCAGCTAAGTCAAGGACTGTTGTCCGGGGGCCTGTCACGGTATTCGTTTCTGGCTCGCTCTGCTTCGCCTGGTCTTGCTTAGTGCCCCCTGTAGAACCGGGATGATGATTGCCCCCTCCCGCCACGTTTTTTGTGGAGGGAGGGGTAGGGGTGGGAGGTAAAATAGAACTAGGATTGTAAATGATGCTCAAGTGAAATTTTCTTTTTGAGCTTGTGTTTTTTCTTCTGAAGTTCATCTTCATCTGAAATATTTTGTGTACGATTAGTATAAGCCTCTAGAACTTCATCGAAGGGTAGATCGCTATAATAAATATCTGTACCCGGTACCATCGATAAACCCTCAAGCAAAAATTGTAATTCAGATTGAACTTGACTATTTTCGGAAGGATAGACGGCCGATAAATTATAATTACCAGAAGTGGTGGTGTCCTGTAAAGTTAAGCCCTGCCAGACAGCATTGTTCACTTGCACACGCACAGGCTCAGGAATAGGCGTCGGCGTCGGTGCAGGTGTTAAAGACGGCGTAAAGAGATTGGCATTGAAGCCTAAGAATTGTAAGGTCACACCATTAGCTGTTGCGAAGATGGAGCCAGCATTCGTGCTATAGCTCACCGGGAAATTAAAGGTGACACTGTCAGTGCCGCTAGCGCTTTGGAAGCTCGAGAAACTATTCAATTGAGAGCTATTGTTCATCGAGCTTTGCAAGATACTAGAGAACACGAGACTGTTCGTTTGATTGGGTAGCGCTGCCTCGCCATTATTATTAGCTGTCAAATTTTGTATATCGGTAAATTGTGTCCCGAAAGCAGTGCTCAGGGTTGTGCCCCCAGCTGTTGCATCGAGATTCCAAACCATAGAAGAATCGGTTGTCAATAATTGCAGACTGTTTGAGCCGCCAACATTTCCACTAATCAGAATATTGTTCGTAGAAGGTGAATTAAAGCTAACCGTATTAGTGAAGGTAAAGCTATTATTTGTCGCGTTTCCAATTAAGCTCAGCGTATGATTACCGCCAGATAAATCACCATTAAAACTGATACTTCCACCGCTCACCACAACAGTATTATTTAACATGCTGGGGCCATTGAAGCTAATCGTGCCGCCATTTGAAGACAGATCAGCCGCCAGTTGAATTGAGCCGCTTAGCGGTGCAACAAAGCTTAAGCTGTATCCTGCCGTACTCGTCACATTGCCATTAATTATCAGGAAGCGATTGGCCGAAAACACAGTTGGAGCCGGTGCATTAAAGTTTGAAAGTAATAAATCAAGAGCATTGCCATTTAAGCTAATGTTCCCCGAACCCAAGCTAGGCATGACCGTAAGCGAGACGCCACCTGTTAAGTAAAAAATGCCGCCGCTGCCGGGTGAGGTATCAAGTGAACTATTGATAACAAGCGGTGTTGCTGTGCCACTGGGATTGGCGGCAGAAAGCGTGATGGCTCCTCCTGCAGTCGAGATATTCGCATTGGTAGTTAAGGCTCGTGCTGAAGCATCGGGTGATAAGGTGCTCAAACTGATATCACCGCCATTACTATTGATAGCACCACTCGTTGTGAGTGCACCGGTATTAACAATCGTCACAGAGCCACTGCTATTTTGACTGATACCTGTGAGAGTTAAAGTACTTGCGGTATTGGTTAAAGCGATATTACCGCTGCCATTATTCGTTGCGCTAAAGTTAGTAATCGTATTCGCATTATTCAAAATCATGCCGCCATTTGCTGTTGCGTTAACGGTAGTCGCATTCACTGTACCACTTTGTGAGAGAGGACCATTAACAGTTAAAGAAAATGTGCCGTTCCCAACCGTAGTGTTGCCTAAGTTCAAAGCAACACTATTGTTAAGAACGGCACCAAAAGTCCCGCTATTGTTTAGCGAGACTGCGCCGAACAGGGTATTGCCCGCATTGCCTAAGTTAATAGCCGCATTGCCTCCTTGAATGCTAACTGCACCTGCAGCTGCGGTTTGTATAAGGGACGTGCCAGGGCTTTGGCTGAGGCCGAGGCCGCTTAGCGTTAAACTGCCTGTGCCAAGACTCATATTACCTAAAACGAGCGCAGTGCTATTGCTGAGGGCAACATTGTTGTTACCACTGTTGCTGAGTGAAACTGCGCCGGTAAAGGCATTATTATCTGTCAGTGTGATGGCATGAGCGCCTGCTGTAAAACTTGAAGTGCCAAGAACGGTTAAGCCGCCGCTTTGTGTGATATCGCCGCCGGCATGAATTATTAAATTTTGTCCTACAGCAGAAGCCGCTAATTGCAGTGCTGAAGCTGTATTCAAGGCAACTGTATTGTTTCCACTATTGCTTAAGGTTACCGTTCCCGAGAGCGTATTATTTTGTGTCAGCGTAATAGGGTTGGCATTGGCATTAAAAGTAGCGTTCCCGTCGACTGTGAGGCTAGCGCTTTGTGTTAGGGCGCCTCCACTGCTTAGAGTCAGGTTGCCGTTGAGGTTAGAAGCACCTAAGTTCAGTGCATTACTATCTGTGATACTTGCATTATTCGTGTTAGTAATAACGAGGTTTGAAAAATCATTTGCAGAATTCAGCGTGATATTGTTACTTGGACCTGCAGAAAGTGATGTTGTTTTGTTGCTGCCATTTACAGTAAGCACGCCGCCAGCTTGTGTGATATTACCATTATTAGTGATAGTGAGATTACCTACGGCTTGATTAATGCCGGTTATATTTAAGTTGCCGGTATTCGTGAGAGCAAGATCTCCGCTTCCTGTATTGGTGGCATTGAAACCTGAAACAGTATTGGCGTTATTGAGTGTAGTGCCGCCCACAGAGCTAGTTGTTAACTGAGCTGCATTCAGAATCCTATTGCTTGAACCGGAGCTGGTTTCAGATATCGTACCCGCAGTTCCTGTCAGTGCTACGGTTCCAGTGGTATTGAGATCGCCGCCATTGAGAATGATATTTCGACCGGCGGTGATATTAATATTGCCACTGGCGATAATATCCTGCGTGAGTGAGATATCATTGCTTGCACCGCTATTAGTAGCAGAGAAATTATTTAAGGCTGTGATGCTGCCGATAGCAGCATTGAAAGTAAGGCTGCCAGTACCAACAAGCAAGTTCAGACTTTGAGTTGTTGAAGGCGCGCTATTGACTGCATTTAAGCTGATATTGCCATTGCCCGAATCTAATAAAGTATTCGCAGCTAAAATCATCGCGCCACTATAGGTCTGTGCGCCGCTCGTATAAACTGAGCCGCCATTCATATTTGTTGCACCGCCGATATTGACACTCGTTAAACGTTGGCCGCTTGTGCCTATGCCGCCATTCAAGGTTACCGTATTAGAAGAAGAGCTTGAAGAAAAAGCCTGGCTACCAGAAATGGTGCCGATCGAAATCGCACCTGTCCCTGTGCTGAAGGTGGTATCTCCCGCTAAACTCAATGAACCTAAAGAGATTGCTGCATTCGTTGTATTAATCGTACCCGCAGTGCTTGTCGTGCTCGCTGTACTAGTCAGACCTGAGTTGAAATTAAAGACATCAGAAGTGCCATTACCCAAGGTCAGGCCATTCGTATTATTAAAAGTGACTGCTGAAGTGAAGGTATTCGTAGCGCCATTCAAAATTACAGAATAAGGTTGTGCAAAGGTGATTAAATTATCGAGCGTCACATTATCACTAAAGGTAACGCTGCCATTTGCAGAACTATTATTTTGTAAGCTCAGGGTCTTGCCGGCACCTGTTACAGTATTCGCAAATTGAATAGCAGAGCTGACACCATTTCCAGAATTCACTGTCACATTGCTGATAACATTCACAGGACTATTGAAATTAATGCTACCGCCACTCGACTGTACATTCGCATTTAAGTTAATGAGACCAGTACCAGCAGCCGCTACTGTGATTGAATTTGCACCTGTCCCCGTGACAGGACCACTGAGATCAATATTAGAATTACTACCTGCTACTTCTGAAAAGTTGATCGTGCCTGCAGCTTGCACTGAACCACCACTTTGAATTTGAATGCCGGCATTAGGATCAACACCTGAGGTGCCATAGAGGCCATTCAAACCATTGAGACTCGCGCCAACGAGATTTAAATTTCCTCCACCAGCAATTGAGCCTGTGCCGGTAACGAGCACACCGCCTACGCCGCTTAAATTACCAATTAAGCTTAAATCGATTCCCAGGTTACTGGTTAAGGCGCCATTTATCACAATATAGCGACTGGTAAAAGTGGTGTTGCTCGTTACGTTAAGTGTGCCGATAACGAGATCAATACCCGCTGTAGTCAAGTTGATATTTCCTGCACCCAAGGTCGGACTAACATTCAAATCAACGCTGCCTACAACGTTTAAGGTTCCCCCGCTACCGGGTGAGGTGTTTAAAGAAGCATTCACCACTAAAGCATCCTGTGCGCTATTGGGATTAGCAGCAGTAAGTGTGATATTGCCACCCGCTGTTGCACCCGCTGTGGTAATGGGATTGTTGATTGTTAAAACACGAACAGCACTATCAGGTGATAGGGTGGTGAGATTAACATCTCCACCTGTCGTGCTAATAGCGCCACTGTTGGTAAGTGCACCAGTATTGCTTAAACTCAGATTGCCATTTGTAGCATTTTGCGCAATACCCGTAATAGTTAAGGTGCCTGGCTCAGAAGTATTAGTAAAAGAAATATCGCCGCTGCTATTATTAATCATATGCAAGCTGCTCACGGTGTTAGCATTTTCCATGTCGATGCCACCACTAGCTGTCATTGTTAATAAAGCACTGTTGATGAAATTGCTCGTGGCGGAAGTAGTTTCTGTAATCGACCCACTGCTCGTTAAGGTGGTATTACCCGCTGTGCTGATCGTGCCGCCGTTGAGCACAATACTGCCTGTATTATTGACCGTAATATTATTATTGCTACCCGTACCGGTTTCACTTATATCCGTAATCGTTAAAGGAGACGCGGTATTGCTAAAATGGATGCCTGCGGTATTCGTTCCTGAGTCACTTGCATTGAAACTACCGACAGTATTGGCATTATTCAGTGTGGTGCCACCAATTGAGCTCGTTGTCAGTAAAGCAGCATTCAGAAGCTTATTCGTGCTTCCAGAGGCCACAGCAGAAATGCTACCAGCTGTGCCTGTGAGTGTGATATTCCCTGGTGTATGAAGACTGCCACCATTCAGGCTAATATTGCGTCCTGCGCTTAGATTGATATCCCCAGTGACAGTAATGTCATGTGCGATCGTGAGATCATTGCTTGCGCCACTAAGAATAATAGTTAGATTATCTAAAGGAGTGAGCGAACCGATTGCGCCATTCAAAGAAAGGCTACCTGTCCCTGTATTGATAACAAGACTACTGCTGGGACTTAATAGACCATCTATATTCTGAAGTGTAATAGCCCCATTGCCGGAATCAAGCGTGGAAGTACCATTATCTGTCACGTCAAGACGGCTATTATAAGTTTGTGAGCCATTGGTATAGATAGAACTACCGTTGCTCAAAAAGACAAGGTTATTGGCTTGAAAGCTTGCTAAGCGAGTGTTTCCTCCAAGCGTCTGAGAAAGATCAATATTGGAGGCAAGGAGACGGAGGCCTTGTGGACCCTCAACCTTTTGAAGAAGAATATCAGCTCCTGAGCTAAGCGTTGTTAGACTGGCGGCACCAAGGGTGACTATATCACCATAATATTGATTGCCAGTAGTGGTAATGGTTGTCGTGTTGATCGCAATTGGGATATAGACTGTGAGCGAGCTCAGGGCATTCAGGTCACCAACTGTATTAGCTAAAGTGATGCTGTTGCTCAAACCTTTTATGGTGAGGTCGCTCGCACCTTCAATCGTGCCGTTAATTGTGAGCGTATCGCCTGAATCTTGAAGGCCAATCGAAGTTGTGCCTATTAAACTGATATTACCATTCACAGTGTTTGAGGTGCCACCTGCTGTAGAGAGTGCCCCTCCCAAAATGTCGATACCATTTCCACTGAGAGAAAGACTATTATTACTATTGAGTGTTGCGCCACTTAAGAGCAATTCACCGCCAGAATTAACGGTGATGGCGCTCGTACCTAAACCATTGGCTGCTGCTGTCACTTTTACTCTGCTGCTGGAATTGATAGTGGTATTGCCGGTATAGCCAGTATTGGCAGTATTCAGTGTGAGTGTGGCGTTATTGCTATTATTGACAATCAGGTCACCTGCTCCGCTGATACCGCCATTCAAGGTGACATTGCCTGAGTTGATGTTCACGTTATTATTGCTGCCAGCGAAGATAAGCGGATTATTGAGATTATAAGTGTTAGCTGCTGTTAACTGAGCTGTGCTGCCGCTATTAGAACTATCGAGCGTGATAGTGCTTGTATTCCCCAAGCTAGTATTCAAACTGCTGA
>CAYXNR010000012.1:0-54288 GCA_964466595.1 uncultured Coxiellaceae bacterium
GTGCCGATCCTAGACGGTTAGGATCAGTAGGAGAAGGAGCTGTTGGAAAATTAATTTCAAAACACGTTAATCTTAAAAAAAGTATATTTTTAGCAATAGAAGAAGGTAAACCTGTTTCTGTAAAAGATATAGAAGAAATGTATATTAATACAAAGAATACCAAAGGTGAAACGCTTTTAATGGTTGCTGCACGCTGTGGACGAATTGATCTCATTCCAATTCTTTTAGAAAACGGCGCCGACATACATGAATCTAACAAGTATCCCGGGGAGAAAAATTCTACCGCGCTTCACCTTGCAGCTCAGCATTGCCCTAATTTAGATCTTTTTAAAATATTAGTGATGTATGGTGCTGAACTTGGACGAAAAGATAGTAACGGCGCTACCGTTTTACAATTAGCAGCTTCTTCTGGCCATTCTGAGATAGTCGAATTTTTATTAGCACAGGGAATGGATATAAACACGAAAGATCAATACGGTAATACGGCGCTCATGCAAGCCGCTTATAATAGACAGGTTCAGACAGTGGATATTTTATTAAAAGCTGGTGCGGATCTTCGATTAGCCAATAAGGAGGGCGAAACCGTTTTAAGTAAAGCCAACAGTAAAACTGTTATAGAATGGTTCTTATATCAGATAGGACACAACAGAGTTGAGACCGCTGTTGAATGGCTTTTTGAACGCCTAGGCTACAACAAAGAGGAGGTTATTGCAAACCAAGCCAAACAGAATACGATTCTAAAACGAATTCAAGAACAAACCAAGCGAGAAGAAGCTATTTTTTCTGCTATTCAACATGGCCTGCCTCTTAGGCAAGAAGATTTTCAACATTTAAATATTTCTTGCCGAAATGCTGAAGGAGAAAATCTTTTAATGGCAGCAGCACACTATGGTAGAATTGATTTAATTCCATT
Organism: uncultured Coxiellaceae bacterium; assembly: GCA_964466595.1. Lineage (GTDB taxonomy): Bacteria > Pseudomonadota > Gammaproteobacteria > DSM-16500 > DSM-16500 > JABDGC01. Next base: position 914 of record CAYXNR010000012.1, read on the forward strand.
TTTGTTAGAAAAAGGTGGCAATCCTACTATTAAAGATAAAGATGGCTCGGATGCTTTACAATTAGCTGCCTCTTCTGGTCATTTTAAAATTGTTGAACTCCTACTGGATCAAGAAGTAATAGATCCAGAAATGAGAAATAATTTAAATGAAACAGCTTTAATAACAGCCGCTAAAAATGGACAGGTTGAGGTCGTACAGCTTTTATTATCAAGATTTGCTGACATCAAAGCTAGCGATATAAATGGTGATACCGCACTCTTATGGGCTGCTAAAAATGGACATCAAGCAGTATTGGAACTGTTATTGGATTATGGCGCTGATCTCAATATTGTAAACTCTCATGGAGATAGCGCACTACTCTGTGCTTCTTCATCCGGTAATGCTGACCTCATCCAATTTCTATTAAGTCGAGGATTGAACCTAGATCAAAAAAATATGGACGGTGATACAGCCTTAATCAATTCAGAAAAGCAAGGACATAAAGAAGTAGTTGAACTTTTACTGGATTCTGGCGCCGATCTTACTCTAACAAACAATGCGCGCCAAAACGCTTTAAGCATAGCCAGCAATCAGGAAATTAAAATCTGTGTTCAAAAACAACGAGACAAAGAACAGGATTTATTTTTAAAAATAATTCAGGGTGCTCATTTCGATTCATCTTTCTTTGATCATGTTAATCTTAATTGCAAAGATAAGGGAGGTAATTCTCTTTTTTTCACAGCATTAAAATATAAAAATCAAGAAGCTATTTCTATTTTAGCTAACAAAATACGAACTCAACCCCACATGCTTGAACATACTTTGCATGAGCTTGAAGAACTACAGGTACTTCAGCATGACACTGTGATAAATAGCATGAATAGCTATAAAAAAAGAATCACCTGTTTTTTTACAGGTAAATTGTTCTTTACGCCAAATGAACTAGAGGAAATGGAAGTACATTGTAATCAATTAAAAGGCAATCGAAATTAAGATGCCCCTCATATGGTCGTATACTACACACAAAGCTAAAAGTGTGGATGAGTTATTTGAAGATTTGAAATAACTTACCCACAGTTTCTGTGGATAACTTTGTTAATAAGCTATCGAAAACTTTTTTTTATGGCATAAAAATGGGAGGTAAGGAGAAATGTCACAAAATGAACATAAGTAAATACTTATTAATATTCAATAATATACAATAAAAAAGAGCAAGCCTTTTAAATAGAACCCTTATTTCTTTATTTTTGTTCACAAAGAACGCTATAAAATACAGGCTGTGAATATCAAAAGGCCTACTCTAGCTGTTTAAGCTCTGCGCCATAAAAGCTTTTTAAGCTTGCTAACATCCGCTTAAGTGGTGAATTTTGCGCAAAAGGCAGGTTTAAATCGGTAGTCCATTTTCCTGTACTCCGCTGAACCAAGACGGGAATCATTTTCCCCTGCTCTTGCGGATATAAAGCAAGCACCCAATCCTCGTTCACCAAAGCATATTGTTTACTAGACAAGATCAGTTTCCCCATTGAAGCTTGTACATAGATATGCGTTGTTTGAGGATCAATCTTAAATAGTTCCACGCCCTCCAAAATAAGATTGCGCGTTTCTGGATGCACGGAACGGATGGCTTCGGGTGAAAAATCACTTTCCAAAAAAATATTTCGCGATTGCTGCCCTAGCCGACTTTTTTTACCTACAATAAGAGCTCGCAGAGATTGACCACTATTTTTATCGCTAATTTTTAAAAAATCTAAGATGGTCGGTTTAATATCCAGTAGTAGGCTGGGTTCCTTTATTTGTTTAAGCGCCTGCTCTCCAAGCCCATAGAGCCGGAAAGCGAGGAGCGAATGATATTGTGTAAAGCCCAAGACATCTGTCCCATGGCCGGCAGATTGATCAAGCTGCTCTTCATCCGCACTAGGCGGATAAAAGCGAGGTGGTTTTTTCCCCTGGCCTTCCTTTCCTGAAACAAAATTTAGTGGAGAAGTAATTCGATCACCCGACAATTCCAGTGCTTCGCCATGATCTGAGAGCAAAACAACTACGGCATGGCCTAAAATCTGAAAACCTTCGAGCATCTTCATAAAATCAGCTAATTGTTGATCCACTCTTAAAATAGCTGCCTCATAATGATGAACACTGCTTTTATCAAGATAATTCTGATCTGAAGCCCAAAGATAGGGATAATGCGGTAGGCAAAAATGCACCGCCAAGAAAAGCGGTCGAGAACGGCCCTTCCTCAAGTAGGGCTTTAAAAAGTTCAAGAAACTATCTGGCTCATAAGTAATATAAGCCGGTCGACTAGCATAACTATAGGGAAAAAGCACTTTTCCGATAAAAGTATTCACTATTAAATTAGATAAGGGAAAATCATTGAAGGTTCCTAAGAGAAAATCATTCAAGCCCATTGGTGGCGTCAGTAACTCATCAAAACCAAAGCGTTGATCGATATTGCTAAAGCGAGTTTCATCTGTTGCATAAATCGTTTGATATCCCGCTTTCTTTAATATAGTTGTCAAGAGGGTGATTTTTGGATTAGGCGCCTGTGGCGCTAAATTAAAACGAATACCCGATTCCTTCGGATAAACGCCACTTAAAATCCCAACCCAAGAGGGAAAAGTCCTTGCCAGCGGGGTAAAAGTATTTGAGAAAACCGTCGCTTGCTTTAAAAACTGATTAAAGAAGTTGGTTTGAAGCGCAGAACCAAAATAAGCTAAAAAATCAGGTCTCAGGGAATCCACGCCAATGAGGATAATATTAGGCTTTTTCTCTGAGGCAGCATCGAGACTCTGATGAAAGTAATTTTGATAGCCCTGGTAACAGAGCATAAAAATACCCCCCAGAAAAACAAGCCTTCTCTTTTTCTTGTTTAAAATAGTAAACAGCATCGTAGCTGTGATCGTGAAAATCAGAATCCAGAAGCCATACAAAAAAAATAAAAACGGCTTGGCTAGCTGATTCGAAATTAAAAATCGTAACAAATAAGCAAATTTAGAATGAGGAAAATAAACTTGATTAGAAAATAAAACAGTCGCAAGACCCAGAAACCATAAAATCAGTCCCAAGCGATCACAATTGTTTTCAGTCAATTTTAAAAAAGAAGAAACTGCCATGGCAGCTAGCCAAACGAGCAGCAAGGCAGTTAAATGAACAAGCAACTCCGCTGCGATAAAAAATAAAATTCCCGGAATAATGGAAGCCGGTATTTCTAGTTGCCGCGATACAAAATTAAAATCGTCAACATACCCATGCAAACCTTGTATTAAAAAACTGATTTCTATGCATAAAAAGAAAGCGGTCAGGAGGAGTAACTTGCAGAAGAGTTGGTATCCCGCCTGACTAAAAAATCTCATGCGCGTTTCAATTCCTCTGGCGCAAAATCATCGACAGCAATGATTTTTTGTCGAAGCGCATCAGCTTGCTTAAAAATAGTGTATTGTTCCTGGCTGATTATCCCCTTTGTCAGAGCCATTTCAGCCTGCTCCTGAAAATGATAGCCAGAAACCTCGCCCGTCTGTACGGCTTTCCGAATTATTTTTTCAATGGGTTCCGCTTCGATGGTTTTCACTAAAGCCTCTTCTAGCTGAAAATAGTGATTGTTTGGTAGTGGCGAGCTGAAAAGACCAGCGGTCAAACGCTTTCGAAGCGCTGTTGGCGCAGTAAAAAGCTGCGCTAGCTGTGAAGCCAAACGCATAGGAGGTTTAGTAAAAGGCTTACCGAAGGGAAAAATGATGAATCGGAGTAAAAAAGCCAGACTTTTAAAAGGAAAGTTCAGCAAGATTTCATCCATCGCTTGTTGCAGATTATAAAGACAGGTTTGCCCAGCCCAACGTACTAAGGGTAGATCTTCGAGCGGACTGCCCTCCTGATGATAGCGATTCAAAACAGAGGATAATAAATAGAGATTACTTAAAATATCTCCTAAACGCGCAGACACGCTTTCTTTTCTCTTCAAACTGCCGCCATAGACAACCATGCAGAGATCAGACAAGAGAGCAAAGGCAGCGCTAAATCGAGTTGCCTGTTGAAAATATTTTTTCATTTTCCCTCGAGGAGCCGCAACTAACTTGGCCTGCGTTAGACCAAAGAAAAAGGTGGCTACTAGATTACTCAAAATAAAACCCAGATGAGAAAAAATCACTCGATCAAATTGAGAGACGGCCTTTTTTTCATCTTTCAGACGCGCGGCCTCATATTCAGCAAAAACATAGGGATGACAGCGAATAACCCCCTGGCCAAAGATAATCATATTTCTTGTTAAAATATTGGCGCCTTCTACGGTAATCGCGATGGGAATCGCTTCGTAGCCACGACCGAGATAATTTTTGGGACCTAAGATAATTCCCTTGCCGCCCTGAATATCCATGGCATCATTTCCAATACAGCGCGCCCGTTCAGTAATATGATATTTGATAATAGCTGAAGCTACTGCTGGTTTTTCACCCCGGTCTAAAGCCGCGACAGTAAAAAGACGCGCCGCATCCATCAGATACAGATTGCCGGCCATTCGTGCTAAGACCTCTGCCACCCCTTCAAAACGTCCAATGGCTTGCTTGAACTGTTTACGAATACGAGCATAGGCGCCAGAACAAAAAACAGCCGATTTTGCTCCGCCGGTCGTCACGGCCGGCAAGGAAACTGCTCTACCACCGGCCAAACACTCCATGAGCATACGCCAGCCCTGTCCTGCCATAGCCGGTCCGCCAATAATCCAAGCCACCGGAATAAAAACATTCTTGCCTTGGACGGGCCCATTTTGAAATTGGGCGCTTAGGGGAAGATGTCTTCGACCGATCTGAACCCCTTTGGTCTGTCGCGGAATGAGCGCGCAGGTAATACCGATGTCTTCTTTTTCTCCTAATAAATGATCCGGATCATAGAGTTTAAAAGCGAGACCGATAACAGTCGCTACCGGTGCGAGGGTAATATAACGCTTGCTAAAGTTAAGACGAATCCCAAGCGCAGACTGTCCTTCATTTTCTTCTCGACAGACTACACCCCAATCCGTCATCGAGGTAGCATCTGAGCCTGCATCGGGACTGGTTAGTGCAAAGCAGGGAATTTCTTCACCCAAGGCAAGACGAGGTAAATAATAGGCTTTTTGTTCCGGCGTTCCATAATGTAAAAGGAGCTCCGCCGGACCCAAAGAATTGGGCACGCTCACGGTTGTTCCGACCGACACACTACAGGCCTGGGCTTTGATCTGGACTTCTGAACAGGCATAATTAGAAAAACCTTTCCCGCCATATTCTTTGGGAATTAAAAGGCCAAAAAAGCCTTCTTTTTTAAGAAAGTCCCAAATAGACGGCGGCAAATCAGCACGCTTGTGCGTAATGTCCCAATCATCAATCATACTGCAAAGCTTCTCTACTGGCCCTTCCAGAAAGGCCTTTTCTTCAGCTGTTAATTGCGGTAGAGGCAAAGCCAGTAGTTTTTTCCAAGCGGGTCTTCCGCCAAATAAATCACCTTCCCAGCTCACTGTACCAGCATTCAAGGCTTCGCGTTCTGTCCGAGACATGGTCGGCATCATATTTTGATAAAAAGCTAAAATAGGTTTTGTTAAAATGCGCTGTCTGATTGGCGTAAAAAGAAGGGGCAAGAAAAAAAGCAAAAAACCTAGCCAGAGAAAAATCAAGACTGTGTAACTACTCTGACTCCAGAGCGAAAAAAAGAATAACACGAGACCTAAACTCATTGCCCACACAGATAGCGAAGCACGGCGATAAGTTAAAACAAGAAAAGAGATAAAAAATGCTGCAAACCAGATTGTCATTGATTAATTTCCTAATTAAGAAGGCTTCCTCGTGAATGAAGATGATAAGCTAGTCTTTCATTGAATAAATTTCGGGAAGATTACGCCAGTAGCTATGATAATCTAGACCAAAACCAAAAAGAAAATGATCCTCTACTTTTAACCCCACAAAATCCGGCTCGAAATGAACGCTTGGTTCTCTTGAACGAACCTTATCTACCATCACAGCAGAATAAACTGCTTTGGCACCGGCCTGTTTGCAGTAGTCGATAATGGCTGCTAAGGTGAGACCGCCATCCATGATGTCGTCTACAATCAGAACGGTTCTGTCTTTTAAATTGATATGCGGCTCGACCAACCAATGCAAATCACCACCGCGCGTCGCGCCACGATAACGCGTAGCGTGAAGATAATCTACCTCTAGGGGAAAACGGAGTCGGGTTAAAAGATGGCCCATTGGCACAAGCGCGCCAACCATCACACCCAAGATGATCGGGCAAGTATTTTTTAATTGTTGAGTAATACTCTCAGCCATCTTATCCAAAGCTTGATTGATTTCAGCGAAGGAGTATAAGCGCTCAGCGCTTTCGATAATATTTTCAAACTTATTGATAGTCATCATCCTTTTCCCAGTCAGGCTAATTTATGCTGTTTAATAAAAAATTGCGATGCTGCAACCATCTTTGATTTTGAGCTTTACTTTGCTCTTGATTGGGAAAAGACCCACGCAAGAGCTCATATTTTTGAAAAGCTAGCAAATGCGGCGCATAGGAGACCCTATCCAAAACCTGAATCACAGCTTCTCGATTGTTGCAGAGTAAGATGAGGTCACAACCCGCCTCGCGTGCCGCTTGCACCCGATCGGCATAATCTCCAATCATGTCGGCACCTTTCATATTTAAATCATCACTCATAATCACGCCTTTAAAATGAAGCTGCTTCCGGAGAACGTCCTGTAGCCAATAGGGAGAGAAGCTAACCGGCAGTTTATCAATCTCCGGAAATAAAATATGTGCCGTCATTAAAGCAGGAAGATCTTGCTTAATAAAATGAATAAAAGGACTTAAATCATCTTTTAGCAAGTCTTCCAGGGATCGGTGATCGACCGGCAGTTCCTCATGTGAATCTGGTTTGACCGAACCATGGCCTGGAAAATGCTTTCCTGTTGCCGCCATGCCGGCCTTTTTCATTCCTTGAATATAGGCAGTAGCTAATTGAATGGCAGTAGCCGCCTCAGAATGAAAGGCGCGATCACCAATCACGGTGGAGAGGCCTTTAGCTAAATCCAATACAGGGGCTAAACTTAAATCAATCCCCTGGGCTAAGAGTTCAAAAGCCATCAGCCAACCACCAGCTTCTGCTAAACCTAAGCCCCTTTCGGGATTTTTATCGTAGGCTCTTCCATAGGTAGCGGCTGGCGGTAGCAGCGTAAACTCTTGACGAAAGCGTTGTACCCGACCCCCTTCCTGATCAACCATGATTAAAAAAGGCCGAGACTGCATTTGACGGAGGTCTTGGATCAGCGCTTGTAATTGTTCTAGGGTTTCATAATTACGAGAAAAAAGAACGAGGCCCCCAACTAAGGGATGGGCAAGCAACTCCCGCTCTTCTGCTTGCAGTGTCGTTCCTTTTAAATCGATAATTAAAGAACCTAATTTTTTTTGCATGGATCGATCACATCCTTTAAAAATTATCCATTGAGCCGCCCAATCGCGCATCATACCTTTTATTCTAAAACTTGAGAAGTAGTGTGTTATAATCCGAAAACTCTTTGTTGAGTACAAAATATGACCGAACACCATGAACTTTTTACTATTCGCGATTTCATCCGTTATGCCATCAGCTGTTTTCAAGAAGCAGGCTTGTATTATGGTCATGGCAGCGACAATGCCTGGGACGAAGCTTCTTTTTTAATCTGGCATTGCCTACATCTTCCTCACGAACTCAAGTCAGAATTCTTAGACGCCCGTCTGCTTCCGCGAGAACGCGAAGCCCTGGTGACACTCATCCAAAAACGGGTTAAAGAGCGCTTACCTGTAGCCTATTTAACTCATGAAGCCTGGTTTGCTACCCTTCCTTTTTATGTGGATGAACGCGTCCTCATACCCCGCTCTCCTATTGCTGAATTAATTGAAAATCAATTTCAGCCCTGGCTCGATGCGACGAAGGTCGAGCACATTCTTGATGTAGGAACAGGTAGTGGCTGTATTGCAATTGCCTGCGCTCTGGCCTTTCCGGAAGCAAAAGTAGATGCTAGCGATCTTTCCCCCGAAGCGCTTGCGGTTGCCAAAATAAATTTGCTTCGCCATCATGTTGAAGCTCAGGTTTCACTTTATGAAGGTGATTTATTTAAGGCTGTGCCAAACAAAAAATATGATTTAATTGTTAGTAATCCGCCCTATGTCAGTCATCCAGAAATGGCGGAACTTCCCTCTGAATATAAACATGAACCCTCAATTGGCTTAGCTTCAGGCCCGCTTGGTTTAGATCATGCCCTAACTATCCTGCGAGAAGCAGCTGCTCATTTAAAGCCACAAGGCATTCTGATTGTAGAAGTCGGTAATAGCGAAGAAGCGCTTATCGAACAATTTCCAGAGGTCCCCTTTACCTGGCTGGAATTTCAGCGCGGCGGAGGCGGTGTTTTGCTCTTGACTGCAAAACAATTAAAGCAATATTTTCCAACTCTGATTCATAACTAAGATGTCTGGCAATACGCTCGGAAAATTATTTACCGTCACCTCTTTTGGAGAAAGCCATGGCAGTGGCTATGGCTGCATTATCGATGGCTGCCCTCCCCATTTAGCCTTGACGACAGAAGATCTTCAAAAAGAACTGGATCGAAGACGACCCGGTACTTCTCCTTATACCTCGCAACGACGAGAAGCTGATCAAGTTAAAATACTTTCTGGGCTCTTCGAAGGAAAAACAACGGGCACGCCCATTGGCCTCTTCATTGAAAATCAGGATGCCCAGCCTAGCACCTATGACAAAATAAAAGCGCTTTTCCGACCCGGACATGCTGATTTTAGCTATTTTAAAAAATATGGCCACAGAGATCATCGTGGCGGCGGGCGAGCCTCCGCCCGAGAAACAGTGGTCCGGGTTGCAGCCGGCGCCATTGCTAAAAAATACCTTCATGAACAGTATGGCACGCTGATTCAAGGCTATTTAGCACAAATGGGACCGATTTGTATGGAAGCAGTTAAGCTTGAGTTCGTAGAACAGAATCCCTTTTTTTGTCCTGATCCAACAAAAATTGCAGCACTTGAGACGCTTATTGCGGAATTACGTCGTGAGGGAGATTCCATTGGGGCCTTGATCCGAGTGCAGGCTAGCCAGGTTCCCCCTGGTCTGGGTGAGCCGGTCTTTGATCGTCTCGATGCGGATCTTGCTCATGCCTTGATGAGCATTAATGCTGTTAAAGGCGTAGAAATTGGTGCTGGCTTTTCCTCTGTCACTCAAAAAGGCTCGGAACATCGGGATGAAATCAGTCCTCAGGGTTTTTTATCCAATCATGCCGGCGGCATTTTAGGCGGCATTTCCTCAGGACAAGAGCTTGTGCTGAGCCTCGCCATCAAACCTGCCGCGAGCATTCGTATTCCTGGACAAACCATTGATCTTCACGGCAACCCTGCTGTGATTAGCACGACAGGACGCCATGATCCCTGTGTTGGCCTACGTGCTGTGCCTGTTGCCGAAGCGATGACGGCCTTGGTTTTAATGGACCATGTTTTACGTCATCGCGGACAGAATGCCTTCAAACCTTGACATAGCGCAGTAAAAAAATCGTTTGTAACAGGCTAAAGATGAGCGTCGCAACCGTAATGCCATAGAGTTTGAAGTTCACCCATACATTATCATTAAATTGATAGGCTATATAAATATTAATCGTTCCTAAAACAAGAAAGAATAAGGTCCAGGCTAGATTTAATTTTTTGCCTACCCCTAGCGGAAGCACAACCGAGGTATGAACCTTCTGCTTTTTCCCATTTTTGGGATTACTTAAGGCTCCTTCGAGAATACGCTGCATCATTGGCTTTTCACCTATAAAATGGCTGCCCATTAAAATCAAAGCAAAAATCCAAAAAATAAGGGTGGGCTTCCATTTTACAAAAATTGGATTACGAAAATATAAGGTCATCCCACCAAAGATGATGAAAATAATTAAGGTTACGACTTGCATCTTATCCCAGGATTTTTGAATAAGACGATAAATAGTAGTCTGTAAAAAGGTAGAAATAATGCCAACCCAGGTTGCAGCATAAATACCTTGGTATTTGAAAACAATAAAAAACAGTAACACCGGCAAGAGATCAAACAGAAAATGATTCATTACTTATCCTCACTAAATAAAGTATTTCTTTAAGTTGCTGAAGCGGCTTTCATCCTGAGGAGCGAGGAATCTTTCAAAAAAGCGGGGAGCTTCTTCCCTCCTCAGAATAATAAATAAATTGCCAAGCCACCCTAAGATAGAAATAATACGGAATAAATTGTATAATTTTTGACAAGACAGGTCAATTCCACTAGAGTTTTTAAAAGGATCCGATAAGATAGCCTTACAAAATAAGGAGCAGATTGTGGAGCCTAAGAAAATAATTATTATTGGAATTGCCGGCGCCTCGGGCTCGGGGAAAAGCCTCTTGGCCAATACCATTATCCGGGAGCTGGGTTCAGATCAAGTGGCAGTCATACCCGAAGACTCCTATTATAAAGATCATAGTGATATTCCTTTTGAAGAACGTGCAAAAATTAACTACGATCATCCCGACTCTCTTGATCATGGCTTAATTGTTCAACAGCTACGGGAACTCCAACAAGGTAAAACGGTTCAGGTGCCCTGCTATAATCATTCGCTACATATTCGAGAAAAAAATACCCGAACCTTGCGTGGACATACCATTATTGTTGTCGAAGGCATCTTGCTTTTTGTGGAGAAAAGTATAAGAGATCAGATGGATATCCGTATTTTTATGGACACAGCGCTTGATATTTGTTTAATACGGCGTTTACGTCGTGACATGCAAGAGAGAGGTCGTTCACTCGATGCTGTTTTAAAACAATATGAAGAAACCGTGCGACCGATGTATTTGCAATTTATCGAGCCTTCAAAACGTCATGCTGATCTCATTGTTCCGCGCGGCGGCGGCAATCGTATTGCAATTGATATGATCAAAGCCAAGATGCGAGAACTATTGAAAAACATTCATCAGGAAAGCACCATCCGGGTGATTCGAGAAGAGGATTCATTTTAAATGTCTTTGTGGACCCAAGCTTTTACCGAGACTGTTCATAAAGCGCTGATTCAAGCAGAGCGGCATCATAAAACACTCGCTTTACTCTTAATCGATCCTGATAAAAAAGCGATAAGCGCTTCTTTGCTTAAAGAATTAAGTGAAGGTTTTAAGGCTTCTTTACGCGCAGGGGATACACTGGCTTTTTTAGAAAATGCTTCCTTTGCCGTTCTATTAACAGATCTAGAACAGCCGATTTTAGCAGCTACTGTAGCGGATAAACTCTTCAAGGCCTGTGACCTTCCTTTCACCCTCAGTATTGCTGTTGTTATTTTTCCTGAAGATGGAAAAAACTTAGCAGAATTACAGCAAGCTGCAAACGATATTTTATTGCAAATAAAAAAACAGGGCGGCAACCGTTATCAATTTGCTACTGTAGAGCAGACTACACAAGCCCAAGATTTTATTAAGCTGCAAGCAGACTTGCATCAGGCCCTAGAGAAGAATGAATTCATTTTATATTATCAGCCTAAACTCGATTTAAAGACCAAAAGACTTGCCGGTGTGGAGGCTCTCATTCGCTGGAATCATCCTGTTTATGGTCTCATCGATCCCTTTCAATTTATTCCTTCTGCCGAAGAAACCAATTTAATTATTCGAATTGGAGAATGGACACTAAAAGAAGCTTGCAGAACAAATAAAAGCTGGCAAGAAGAAGGTTATCGGCCTATTACAGTAACAGTAAACCTTTCTTCAAAACAGTTTTATCAGCCACAATTAAGCAAGCGCATTGAAAAAATCTTGCAGGAAACAGCTTTGGATCCTCGCTATCTAGAATTAGAAATCATTGAAACGACCATTCTGAATAAAAGTCCAGAAGTGAAACAAATCTTGCATAGTCTAAAAAGTTTAGGGTTGTCACTGGCTCTTGATGATTTTGGAACCGGACATACCTCTCTTACTTATTTAAGAGATTTTCCAATTTCAACTGTTAAAATTGACCAATCCTTTATTAAACCCTTGCCGACTGATACTAAAAATGCAGCCATCACCCAGGCTATGATTGCCTTGGCTCATCAATTGGGTCTACGGGTAGTAGCAGAGGGTGTAGAAACAGCAGAACAATTGCAGTTTTTATCAAAGCTTAACTGTGATGAGATTCAAGGCTATTGGTTTAGTCAACCCTTGCCGGCTTCGGAATTAAGAGTTCTCTTTAGTCAACTACCGCTTAGCCTTTAAGCTATTTACAATATGAGCATATTATTCAATCCCTTACTCTGTCATGCCAGCACGCTTTTAGCTGGCATCCAGGCTTTTAAATACCCTGGATTCCGGCTTAAAGCATGCCGGAATGACAATTTCTCCAGGTTAACCGAATACTTACACTCCTATCCATCAACCCCTTGATTAATTGCACATAAGCTACCAGCTTTTCGAAAGAACAATTCTTAATAATTCCTTAAGATATATGATCTACAATTAATCAATAATTATTATTTAGGGTATATTTATGCCAAAACGAAATCATTCTGAGCTCGCTTCATCTGAACCCACTTCAGTTTTAGAAGTCGAACCTCTTGACGGCGAAGAAAGTAAAAAGGCAAAACATGCACTTAAAATGCGTGACTGGAGAGCGAAGAACAAAGCTAACAAAAAAATGGTAGACCCTAACTCGGGTATCGAGTGCGATCCTACTGTTAATCTTGAGGCTATAACGCTCGATGCCTATAGACAACGCCAAGCTAGAAAGAGACCAAAAAGCGACTTACTGGATCAAACAAATAAAGCCAAAACAAATGCTGAAAAGCAATTACAGCAGGAGCAGGAAGAAAGTAAAAAGGCAAAACATGCACTTAAAATGCGTAACTGGAGAGCGAAGAACAAAGATAACAAAAAAATGGTAGACCCTGACACGGGTGTCGAGTGCGATCCTACTGTTAATCTTAGGGCTATAACATTAGATGCCCATAGACAACGCCAAGCTAGAAAGGGACTAAAAAGATCCTCACTGGCTCAAACAAATAAAGCCGAGACAAAGGCTGAAAAGCAATTAGCAGAGTCAGCTGCTATTAATGAAGCTGAAGAATTGAATGAAGAGGCACATGCTAGTTCTAGGGGACATTCCCAGCCAAATGCACTAGTCATGCCAACAGGCCCATCCCAAGTTCCAACGCCGGCCTTAGTTTTAGAATCCCAAGTTATTCCAACGCCGGCCTTAGTTTTAAAATCCCAAGTTATTCCAACGCCGGCCTTAGTTTTAGTTAGTGCTGGCATGACAGCAGAACAATCACAGCAGGTGCATCAGTTACAGCTACAGCAATTTCAGCTGATGCAGCTGAGGAATATGCTATCCACTCTTTCTCAACAACAACCGAATGTGAGTAGTCAAACGAAAGCTGCAGTGGTTCAGGAACCTAACTCAGCTGCTGCTATTCCTAGCGGTATTGAAAAGGCTGCTGTTGTTGCAGATTCTTTCAACTTTGAAGAAAATTTAGAAGATTTTATATTTTCTCGAGATGAAACGATGGATGAAACGATGAAAGAAAAAGAGGACGATGAAGCTTCTTTTTATTTACCCAGTCCGCTGCAAAGGAATAGTCTTTTTAAACAGGGCGATGCATTTCTCCCTCTTTCACAAGCAGATCATGATGATCATGTTGCAGGCATTTGTCTGAACCCAGTGGAATAACAAAGAGCTAGACGCCTCAATTAACCTAAGCTAAGAAGAAATCCGTTCACCCTTCGACAAGCTCACCCTTCGACAAGCTCACCCTTCGACAAGCTCAGGGTGAACGGGTTTATATGAATAATGAATTATGTAACCTATACAGCAAGGCCGGATTACTCAAAAAAGGAAGGGAAACACCGAACTCAGGTTCTAAATAGAAATTAGTTTTAAAAAATCTGCTTCCTTGAGAATTTCAACACCCAGCTTTTCCGCCTTTGCCAATTTGGATCCTGGCTCGCTGCCAACAACGACATAAGTTGTTTTTTTGGAAACACTCTCGGATACCTGTGCACCTAAACTTTCTAAGCGATCTTTGGCTTGATCGCGAGTCAATTTTTCGAGGGTACCGGTTAGCACAAATATTTTACCAGCTAAGGCCGATGATTGGGGTTGGCTGACCTCCTGCCAATGCAGGCCGTTTTTTAATAATTTGTCGATGATTTCGCGATTATGCTTTTCCTTGAAAAAATAGACGATGTGCTTGGCGACAATGGGGCCAATGTCTGGGACCTCTTGTAAACTTTCTTCTGTGGCTGTAAATAAGTTTTTAAGATTTCCATAATAGCGGGCTAAGGCCTTGGCTGTGGCCTCGCCAACTTCGCGAATGCCGAGTGCGTATAGAAAGCGGGCAAAGCTTGTTGCTTTACTTTTTTCAAGTTGTTCTAACAAATTGAGGGCAGATTTCTCTCCCATCCTTTCTAAGCTCGATAATTCTTTCAACTGCAGAGAATATAAATCGGCAATATTTTCTATCAACTGCTCATCGACAAGTTGATCGACTAATTTATCACCCAGACCTTCGATATCCATCGCGCGACGAGCAGCAAAATGTTTGATTGCTTCTTTTCGTTGAGCAGAACAATATAAACCAGCGGTACAACGGGCTATAGCCTCACCTTCGACTTGTTCAATGCTAGAGTGACAAACAGGGCAGTGAGTAGGCAAGATGATTTTTTTAGCGGCTTGAGGTCGCCTCTCTTTGATGGGGCCAACCACTTCCGGAATAACATCCCCTGCCCTTCGAATAATTACCGTATCTCCAATACGCAGGTCTTTACGCTTGACCTCATCCATATTATGTAAGCTGGCATTACTCACCGTGACGCCGCCAACAAAAACAGGCTGTAAGCGAGCAACCGGTGTAATAGCGCCTGTTCGCCCTACCTGAAACTCAACAGCTTCTAATTGAGTAGAGACTTCTTCCGCTGGAAATTTATGAGCGAGAGCCCAACGAGGAGAGCGCGTAATAAAGCCAAGCTGTTTTTGAAGTGCAAAGCGATTAACTTTATAAACTACACCATCGATTTCATAGGGCAAGAGCGGACGCTTTTTAGCTATTCGCTGAAAAAAAACCAGTGCCTCTGCAATACCGCTCACAACTTCAATCAAGGGATTAACAGGAAAACCCCAGTCTTTTAGCTGTGCTAAACAAGCGCTCTGGGTATCCGGCATGTTTCCAGCTTCTACGATCCCAACACCATGACAAAAAAAGGCGAGTGGTCGAGTAGCAGTAATTCGTGAATCTAATTGTCTTAAACTACCGGCCGCTGCATTCCGTGGATTAACAAAAATCTTTTCGCCGGTTTGGGCTGCTTTAGCATTGAGCTTGTCGAAACCAGCCTTTGGCATATAAACTTCACCACGAACCTCTAAAACAAGGGGAAAATCCTTGCCACGTAAATGAAGGGGAATAGCTGAAATTGTTCTTAAATTAGCAGTGACCTCTTCACCAGACATCCCGTCACCCCGCGTTGCACCCAGGCGCAGGCTGCCCTTTTCATAACGCAGACTAACCGCTAGGCCATCTAACTTAGGCTCGCAAACATATTCGATAGCGCTTTCCATTCCTAGTCGCTCATGCACCCGTCGATCAAAAGCCTGCACTTCCTCATCATCAAAGGCATTGTCTAAAGACAACATAGGAAGCTCATGCTTCACTTCTCTAAAAGCCTTCAAGGGCGCAACACCAACACGCTGGGTAGGAGAGTCTTCAGAAAAAAATTGTGGATATTGAACTTCCAAGGCTTGGAGTTTTCGAAACAGACGATCAAACTCAAGATCTGTGATTAAGGGGGCATCTAAAACATAATAATGATAATTGTATTCATTAATTTGCTTACGAAGATTTTCGATTTCTTTCTGAATAGCCTGCTGTGAGAGCTGTTTTTGCATAGACTTAAACCTAAGCTACTTAAGCTGTAGCAAAGCGAAGCGCTTCTTCTACGTCCACGCTGACTAAACGGGAAACACCGGGCTCATGCATGGTAATACCAATGAGATGATGGGCCATTTCTATCGCTAATTTATTATGACTGATAAAGAGAAACTGTGTTTTTTCAGACATTTTTTTAACGAGATCACAAAAACGCGAAACATTCATATCATCTAAGGCAGCGTCGACCTCATCCAGCAAACAAAGTGGTGAAGGATTAAGATGGAAGATAGAGAAAATAAGCGCTATAGCTGTCATTGATTTTTCTCCGCCAGAAAGCAAATGAATGGAACTATTGCGTTTTCCAGGGGGGCAAGCCATCACCGCGACACCAGCTTCTAATAAGTTTTCGTCGGATAATTCCAGTGCCGCATGTCCTCCGCCAAAAACCAGAGGGAATAATTCTTTAAAGCGCTCATTAATTTTATCAAAGGTTTCTTTAAACCGGGCGCGTGTCTCACGATCAATTTTAGCGATCGCATTTTCCAAAGTACTTAAACTTGCTTGTAAATCTTCATATTGTTTGTCGAGGTATTGTTTCCGCTCCTGGCAGGTAGCATATTCTTCTACAGCAATTAAATTGATGGTTCCCAAACGGTGAATGCGATTAGCGAGCTTCTCACATTCTGTCTGCCATTCTTCTACCTTGGCCTCGGGTGGAAGATCTTTTAAAACCGCTTCTAAGGAAAAACCAATTTCTTGTATGTGTTGCTGTAGTGTTTCTTCTTTTAATTGCAAACTTTGAGAATCTAAGCGTAGGGTTTCTAAATGAGAGCGGACTTGATTGCTACTCTCTTCCACAAGATGGCGCTTTTTATCTAAGTGCTCCAACTCAAGCTCGATTGTTTCTGTGGCCTCACGTGCCCGGCTAAGCTCTGCTTCAATCGCAACATGCTTTTCTAGTGTTGCTGCCAAAGTTTCTTTTAAATGATCCAGGGGTTCGACCTGAAGCAAATCTTTTTCAAGGAGCTGTTTTCTTTCCTCTATAGTACTTAACTGCGCCTGCATACGATCCTTGCTGTGGGCTAAAGCACCCTGCTGTGACTTTGTGCTTTGCAGACGAAGCTCGAGTTGATGAACCAATTCTTTACTCTGATCAGTATTCTGGCGTGCTTGCTGCAAAATTTGATTAAACTTCTCACGCTCGGCGCCTAAGCTATCTTGTTCAGCCTTGAAACCTGCTTGGCTCACTTTCGCTTTCGCTAGGCTATCTTTTATTTTTTGGAGTTCTGACTCGGTTTGCTTTTCTTGCTGACGATATTCTTCTTGTTCTTGCAGCAAGTGCTCGGCCTGTTGTTTCATTTCTTGCCGTCTTTCTTGCTTCGCCTTTTGCTGTGCTAACATTTCCGCTGTCCGCGCATGTACTTGATTTAAACTGTGCTGAAGTTTGTCGCGATCCTGCTCTAATTGAGCGAGCTGTTCTTGTTGCTCAGTTAATTGCTTATCAATTTTCTGTTGCTGCTCATCTAGCTCGAGAATATGCTGAGCCAGCTGTTTTAATTCTTGTTCACGTTGCAAGACCCCAAGGGTAGGATCTTTCTCGTGTGAAACCCGAAACCAAGTTGGGCTGAACCAAACCCCTTCGCGAGTAATAACTGATTCATGAGCTTCTAAATGAGACAATAAAGCGAGGGCTTGCTGATGGGTTTCAGCGACATAGACATCTTTTAATAGGGAAGAGATGGGCAAGCTAGAATGAACCTTAGTTAAGAGTTTTTCAGCTTTTAAAGTGGGACTGCTGCTCGCCTCTTCGTGGCTACCTTGATTGGCAAAGGCTAAGAGCTGGCCTTCGCTAAAATCGGCTATTTGAGTAGCAAGGGAAGTCAGCTGATCGACGCAAACCGCTTGTAGGTAGGGACCGAGTACTTTTTCTACCGCTAGTTCCCAGCCGGTTTCAACCTCAATACCCTGAGCGAGACGTGGGTTTTTGTCCAGTGCCTGCTGAGACAGCCACTTCAAGACGGGTAGATCTTTTTGTCCTAAGGCCGCTTGCTGTAAAGCCTCGATGGAAGCTTGTTTACCACGCTGCTTTTGCAATTCGCTGCGAACCTGATCTAAATGAATCATTGCTTGCTGGCGCGATTCGTGGAGTGCAGTCATGTGCTCTTTGACTGTTTCCAATTGTTTTTCATCTGTTGCTAGCTCGGTTTCAGTATCTTGTAATTGCTTAGAAAAATCACTGAGCTCTTTGTCTAAGTCTGCAAAATTAATTAAGCTTTGTTCTTGCTCTAATTTATTTTGCTGGTGTTGAATGGTTTCTAGCCGCTGTTGTAAATGCTGAATACGCGCCTGTTCCACTTCTACCTGCTGATTGATCTTGATGCTTTGCTGGCGAAAATTTTCCCATTTGCTTTGTCCGCTTTGCGAATCCTTTTCTGCCTGGACAAGTTCTTGCATGGCTGATTTAGAAGCGCTCACTGCCTTCTGCCATTCTGGCTCAAGCTGTGAAATTTCCTGGCCTAATTCTTGCAGCTCGTCGTTGACTGCTTCAGCCTCATTTTCTGCCTCTTGCCAATCATTTTCGAGTTGCTTCAAATCCGCTTCCAGTTGTTGTTGCCGCTCATTTTGATAGACCACTTCTTGTTCCATGCGAGCAATTTCATTTCCAACCGTATAGTAGCGACGCTGTACTTCTTGAAAAGTTTCATTGAGGCTGCGCTGATCTTGTCGCTTTTGTTCAAGAGTTGTTTCAAGCGAAACGAGCTCAGCTTGGTGGCCTTCCTGCGCTGTCTCTTCTTGTTTAATCTTGAGTTTAGTTTGCAGGGCTTGCGTGTCCAGCTGCTGCCATTGGATGGCATACCACTGCGATTTAACAACTCGCTCTTGTTGTTTCAGGGTTTTATAGCGTTCCGCATCGTTAGCTTGCCGCTTGAGTTGAGTGAGCTGTCTATCTAACTCAGCCCGCAAATCATTGACACGCACTAAATTATCTTTGGTGTGTTGGATGCGCAATTCTGTTTCACGACGTCTTTCTTTATATTTTGCAATGCCAGCTGCTTCTTCAAGGTAGGCACGCATTTCATCTGGTTTTGAATCGACAATACGGCTGACCATATTTTGACCAATTATGGAATAGCTTCGCGGCCCAAGGCCGGTGCCGCTAAAAATATCGAGAATATCGCGCCGACGACAGGGGGAATTGTTGAGATAGTAAATTGAGTCATTATCCCGCGTCAGAACGCGTTTAATAGAAATTTCAGCATATTGACTGTATTCTCCCCCGATCGTCCCATCCTGATTATCAAAAATAAGCTCTATAGAAGCTTGGCCAACGGGTTTACGAGCGGTTGAGCCGTTAAAAATAACGTCTGTTAATACCTCTCCACGGAGGTATTTCATTGAATTTTCCCCCATCACCCAGCTTACAGCGTCAATAATATTGGATTTTCCGCTGCCATTTGGCCCCACCACAGCTGATAATTTTCCGGGTAGGTGCAGGGTTGTCGGGTCGACGAAGGACTTAAAACCCGCGAGTTTGATTTTTTTCAGAAACATGCGCTCTTCCTATCAGTGATGTCCGTATTCTATCAGATCCATTAACCGGCTATTTTAACGTAATTATTTACTTTATACCAACATAGAAAAAACAGCTAAAATTCGGTAATCTATATAATATTACTTAAGCCAAAATAAGGATGAGACCCCTAGGGAGGTCCGTGGCACTTGGGATAATAAACGAGCTAAAGAAGAATTGGCATGCCTATCTGATCGCTTTTTTAGGCTTTTTAATTTCTTTAGCCTTATTTTATGCCCTCCAAATCCAGGAAAAGCGCTACACCCTGAATATTGCTCAATTAGGGGTCGAAACCATAATTAGCCATCTTCAGGCTGAATTGGCTTTTAATGCTCATTTGCTGAAAGAACTAGCCACTCAAGAAAATAAGGCGGGAGCGAATCAACCGAAGCTAGAAAAAGCTGAGGTTTTATCCACCTACACTCAATTAAAAGCGCTTGCTGAAATAGATAAAAACTTAAAAATCAAATGGTTAGAAACAAGCTCGCAAGCTGCTCTTTATAGACCGCTCATTGAACAGTTTTTGCAAGAGCAAGCGACAGCGCTTGGCAAGAGGCAGGACACCTGGGTTTCCTCAGCTTTCGAGCTAGCTGCGAATAAAACAAGCTTTATCATCATGGTGCTCCCCTATCTTCAAAAGGGAAGCGCCCCACGTTATTTCTTGGTACTCATTGATTGCAGCTCTCTTATTTATCAGAATGTTCACCTTCCTGGGATGAGCTTTAAGATTTATCTGAATAAAAAGCTTATTACCCCTCATACCCTCAAGAATGAGCAAGCTTGGATACTCGAGGTAGCAAAAACTGCCTATGGGGCTCTCTGGCAAATTAGAGTCCAAGAAGTGGCAATTCATTTTGGCATGATACGCTTAATCAACAAAGAAATTCCGCCTTCTTGGCTTACCTTCATTTTAGGCATTTTAATTTCTATTTTATTTGCAAAAAGCACGGCGCTTTCAGATCTATTAAGAGAACGTACTATTGTTCTAGATAAAATTAATCAAAATCTAAAAGATGAAATTGAGAATCATGTTCAAACCGAAACGAGCAAAAAAAACTTGGAAAAAGCTTTATTACAAGGACAAAAACTACAGGCCATTGGCACCCTGGCTGGCGGCATTGCTCACGATTTTAATAATATTTTATATGCCATTCGGGGCTATGTTGAATTGGCGCGTGAAGAAATTCCCAAAGAGGAAATAACTTATAAAAACCTGGGCAAGGTTTTAGATGCGACGTATCGCGGACAAGATCTCATTACCCAAATTCTTACTTTTAGTCGACGGCATCAACATCATGAATTTTTACCACTCAGCCTAAAAACCGAAATTACCGGTGCCTTGACTCTCTTGCGACCCACTGTACCCCAAACCGTTGAGATCCGCTTTGAGGCTTCTTCAGAAGGAAAAATAAAAGGCAATAAAACCCAAATCCATCAGGTCATTGTCAATTTAATTAATAATGCTGTTGATGCGATGGATGGGGAAGGAACCATTACTATTAGCTTAAGTGACTGTGATGATACGGAGATTCAGGAATTAAAAATTTCTCCATTAAGATTCCATAAATATTGTAGAATAGATATAAAGGATAGTGGCCATGGAATGGATCAAAGCACCATCGATCGGGTATTTGAACCCTTCTTTACCACGAAGGAAGTAGGAAAAGGCACGGGTCTTGGCCTCTCCACGGTTCACTCCCTTGTGAAGGACCATCAGGGTGAAATTGTCATAAACAGTCAGCCCGGAAAAGGCAGTACCTTTACCCTGTTTTTTCCTGAATGTGAGGATGAGGTATAGAATCTATCCCTCAGAATAAACATCGAAAGAGGAAGGAAACCATGGCTAAAATTTTATTAGTTGAAGACGATGAGCTGGTTCGAGATATGTTAGCTCAGGTATTAAAAAAAGCTTCGCACGAGGTCATCTGCGCCGCTGATGGAGAAGCTGCCGCACAAATTCTTCAGCAAGTCCATCCAGATATCATGGTTACAGATATCATCATGCCCAAGAAAAGCGGTATCACCCTGATCTCAGAAGTCAAAAATCGCCATCCCAATATGGAAATCATTGCCATTTCTGGCGGCGGTCGTTTAGATCCGATTGGCTATCTTGATCTCTCCGAAAATTTAGGCGCTTCAGTCTCCTTTGAAAAACCCGTAGAAAATACGGCGCTTTTAATGGCTATTGATTTGCTCTTGCAAGGGAAGAAGAAGGTCGAGGCTCCCGGGCAGAAAGCTTAAGATTCACTCGCACCTCTTTCACGCCTTTTACCGATCCAGCTAGGGTAATCACATTTTGTATTTCAACTTGATTCTCTAAGGTGCCACTTAAATAAACCACACCATGATGCGTTTCGATCGTTAAATCAACCATTGATAAATCTTGATCACCAAATACCTGATGTTGACTAAGCAAGCCTTTGATTTTAGCTGTAATAACCAAATCAGTCAGTAGCTCTTGATTTCCGAGAACATGCAATTCATTGGCATCGACCTCGTTGACACCGGGAACGGACTGAGCCAATTCAATAGCACGCAGGGCTTGCTCCTCAGAATCAAGCTTACCGGAGAGTTTCACGCCTGCACCAAAGGTTGAAACCTGAATTGAGGTATCAGCGAGGATACTCTCTGATTTGAGTTTTTGAATAACCTTTGCACGCAGTGTAAAACCAGCCTCTTCGGAAAAGGCTAGGGTAAATAAACCGGTGAAAATCCATAAGAAAAGCAGGTTGCGGCAAGTTCGAATCCACATAGAGAGCTCCTTAGGTAAGAAATTATATTTTATCAGATTAGTTGATAGATCCTTCGCTTCGCTCAGGATGACAGGGCTGAAAATGTTAACAGGGCTGAAATGTTAACAGGGCTGAAATGTTAACAGGCCCTAATCATTCCAGTATCGTCGCTTCATTTCCCGATAAAACAGACTTGGAAATAAATAATCTTTCCCCATTTCAAACTGTATCGCGCCTTGAGAGACGGTATCATATTGAAGGACGCCTAATTGCTGATAAGTTTGCCTCACCTTAGGATGAGGGAAATGATAGCGATTTCGATAACCAATTGCATAGAGAACATATTCAGGATGAACCTGAGCAATAAAAGCAGGCAGGCCTGAGGTCTGACTACCGTGATGGGGTGCGACCAGTAAATCAGCTGCTAACTGATTCGCGAAATAGGAAAGCAAGAATTTCTCTGATTTTTTTTCAATATCGCCGGGTAATAAAATAGTTTTCTGCTGCGTTTTAATTTGCAATACACAGCAGCTATCATTACCCAAATTGAGCTGAGCAGGCGTAGGATAGAGAAAAGCAAAATGAACCTCATCCCAAACCCAGGCTTTTCCAGCCAAACAATATTCCGCAGGCCAAGCAGTGAACCGCAGTGGCACGCTGGTCTCTAGGGAAGCAACCGGTAGCTGACTTAAAATAGCCTGTGCGCCGCCACTATGATCATTATCTCCATGACTAATAACCAACATATCCACTTTTTTAATCCCCTGAGCACGCAAAAAGGGTAAGACAATGGCTTCTCCCCTATCAGCTTCTGGTCCCAAACGAGGACCAGTATCAAACACAAGTAGATGCTTTTGTGTTTGAATCACCGCAGAGAGTCCTTGCCCAACATCTAGCAAGCTAAAGCGCAGCTCGCCTCGCGAAGGCGTAGGTGGTTTAAAGACAAGCAAGGGCAGCAAACAGAGAAAGCCAAGATATTTTCCTGGAAAGCCTCTGGGTAAAAGTAAAATAAATACCCCTCCCATTGCCATAATTAAAAATCCCTGAGGCGGCAAGGCCTGATACCAATTACCCCAAGAGAGTTTCGAAAACCAAATCAATATTGACCAGAGCAAAGCAAGACTTTTATCTGCTCCTAACAAGAAGAGCTGTGCTAGCGAGTGACAAGGCCAGAGAAAAATCACCGTCAAAAAGCACAAGGGCAAGACCAAAAAACCGATCCAGGGAATAGCAATCAGATTCGCAACAAAAGAAACCCAGGAATATTGCATAAAAAACCCTAAGCAGAGTGGCAAGAGACCCAGAGCCAAGACCCCTTGCACGCTTCCCCACTTCCACCACCAACTTCTCTCTGGGACAAGCCTGCCACGCAGCCCATACAGAATAAGAGCCAAGGTCATAAATGAAAGCCAGAAACTCGAGGACAGCACACTTAAAGGATTAATGAGGAGCACAAGTAATAAAGCGAGACTCCAGGGCTGCCAAAGCGGAATAACCCGTCTTGAGAGATTGACGCCAAGATAGACTGCTACCATAATCAGGGCTCGCTGTGTTGGGATAGAAAAGCCCGCTAAGGCACTATAAAGAAACGCCATGACGAGGGAGACGGCAGCAGCAGCCTGCTTAGCTGGCAGCAGCATCAGTCCCTGTGGACGCCGCCAGAAGCAGAGCGTCAGCCAATGGGCCAAAGCCGAGATAAAGCCAATATGCAAGCCAGCAATGGCCATGAGATGATTGGTTCCTGTCTTACGTAGTACTTCCCAAGCAGCTTGAGGAATACCCGCCCGTTCACCAATCATCAAGGCAAGCAACCAGGGCGAGCTTTGACTAGTCGGTAGAATCTGCTTTATTTTTTCTTGAATAGAATAACGGAGGTGATCAACTGGATGAAACCAGAAATGATTGCTTATAAAAAGCGGTTTTTCTTTTTCAAGAACAAGGCCTGTAGCACGAATTCCATTTTGAAAAGCCCAGGCCTCGAAATCAAAGCCGCCGGGATTCATCATGCTATGAATTTTTTTTAAACGAACAGGAAGCAGCCATTCATCGCCAATTGTCGGCAAGACAAGATGACTGTGATTCAAATCAGAATGAGGCCAAGACAAGGTAAAGCGAGTAGCTACTTTTTGAATGCGCATATTATTGCGAAGCTCATCTACCTGAAATAAAAAAGAAGTGTGGAAGGTAGAAACATGAGGTAAAGAAGCAACTTTACCTTTAATCCAGATGGTTTTACCCTCCCATTCTGGTAAAAGAGAAAATTTTGCAATACTATGCGCATACCACAGACAAAAGGCAAAGCCGAACAAGAAGGGAATGAGAAAATGGCGCCCTCGAATTGGCAAGCAAGACAAAAAAAGACAGCTTAACATAGCTGCAAGCGCGAGCCCCAAGGAGGGTAAAGTGCTAAAAAATTGCAGTAATAAAATACCAGCTAAAAAAGCAAGAGAAAATAAAAGCATGGGTTTTATCCAATAGCTAAGTTTGAAAGTGAGGGAATGGAGGATCTTGCTATTTATTCTTGACTTAAGATCCCATTATGCAGCGTCAGCATTCGCTGCGTCATTTTAGCAAGAGCTTGATCATGGGTGACCATCACAACAGAGGTTTTTTGCTCAGCCTGTAATTTTAAAAAAATTTGAAAAACTTGCTCGGCATTACGTGGGTCTAAATCGCCTGTTGGTTCATCTGCTAAAATACAGAGCGGTTCTGTCACGAGCGCTCGCGCAATAGCGACACGCTGTCTCTCCCCTCCGGAAAGCTGATGGGGACGATGATGGAGACGCTCCTTCAGTCCAACTGATTCTAGCCTGTATTCAGCTTTTGGCACAATCTCACTACTAGGCCTTCCGCGAATTAACAAAGGCAGAGAAACATTTTCTAAGGCTGTAAATTCAGGCAATAAATGATGAAATTGATAAATAAACCCTAAATAATAATTGCGAGCATAGCAGCGTTGGCTTTCGGATAAATCAGAAACATTTTTATTATTGATCAGCACCTGACCCTGGGTCGGCTTATCCAAACCACCTAGTAAATGTAGCAAGGTGCTTTTTCCTGAACCGGAATTACCGATAATAGCGATCATTTCTCCTGCTTTCACACTGAGATCAATCTGCCGCAGCACTTCGATTTCAGTACTACCCTGTCTAAAAATTTTGGATAGACCCTGACAAGCTAATACAATTTCATTCATCCGAATTTTATTTTTTATTTCATCTTTTGTTAAGTTTATTTTATTCATAACGAAGCGCCTCCACCGGATCTAAGCGCGAAGCCTGCCAGGCCGGATAAATTGTCGCTAAAAAACTCAAGATGATAGCAGTGAGTCCAATTTCCACTACATCCAACCATTGCAATTCAGAAGGAAGATAATCAACAAAATAAACGCTGGAAGATAAAAATTGCACGTGAAATAAATGCTCAATTCCGCGGACCAGCTCCGTCACATGGAAAGTCAATACGATTCCACCCACCACCCCAAGCAAGGTGCCAATCAAACCAATCACGCCGCCCTGCACCATAAAAATAGACATGATCATTCGCGGTGTGGCGCCAAAGGTGCGCATAATAGCAATGTCGCCTTCCTTATCATTAACAACCATCACGAGAGTAGCAACAAGATTAAAAGCTGCTACGGCGATAATTAATAAAAGAATAAAAAACATCATGGTTTTTTCTAAACGAACCGCATGAAAAAAAGCACCAAACTGATCTGTCCAATTGCTAATATAAGCACTGGGAGATAATTTTCTTGCGAGTTCCTCACTCATTTGCGGCGCTAAAAAAACATTTTTCAGGCTAATATGAATTCCCGACACTAAATTACCCACGCCATATAATTTTTGCGCATCACTGAGGTGAGTATAGGCTAAAGCCGCATCAAAGCCAAAGCCACTGCCGGCATTAAAAATGCCTACAACCTTAAATCGTTTAAAACGAGGAACCACACCGGCTGGCGTAAGCGACATTTGAGGCGTCACTGCGGTAACTTTATCGCCAACAACAACATTCAAGCGTTTAGCCAATTCTTCACCCAAGATCAGCGAAAAGGTTCCCGGCTGAAGGAGTGATAACTTTCCTTTCACTATTTTTTCTGAAAGAGCCGTAATATTTTTTTCCTGTTCTGGCACAATACCATTGATCAAAGCCGGTGCCACCTGCGAACCGAAGGTTAATAAAGCTTCTCCGTTGACATAGGGTGCGGTATTCACCACGCCAGAAATCTGTTCTAGGGTTTTTTGTAGCTTGTCCCATTCAGCCAGATAGCCGCTCAGGCTACTCACGGTGATGGGCGGCACCATAGAAAATACCCGCTTTTTAATTTCTCGATCAAAGCCATTCATAACAGAGAGCACGGTAATCAAGGCCATCACACCAAGCGCAATGCCTAACATGGAAGTCATCGTAATAAAAGAAATAAAATGATTGCGCCGTTTCGCTCGTGTATAGCGTAGACCGATAAAAACAGAGGCTGGTTTAAACATGCTTTGCCCTTTTAAATAAGCTAAAAAAATTAGTCGTGGTAGCCTCTGCAAATTGCGCATAGTCGATCTGACGCAGCGCTGCAATATATTTGGCCGTATGAACAATAAAAGCTGGCTCATTGGGTTGACCGCGATTGGGAATGGGCGCCAAGTAAGGCGAATCTGTTTCTAATAATATTCGATCGAGCGGCATACGTTTTGCCACCTCTTGTATAGAAGTCGCATTACGAAAAGTCACGATTCCCGAAAAGGAAATATAAAAGCCTAAATCGAGAGCTTGACTCGCCATTTCCCAGTCTTCAGTAAAACAATGCAAGACCCCTCTTACGCCTTTTGACTGCTCTTCTCTCAACAACTTCAGTGTATCCTCCTTTGCCTGCCGACTATGAACAATAAGAGGCCGTTCTGTTTTTTGAGCCGTAAGAATATGCTCACGAAACCGCTTTCGCTGCCATTCTACTTCACCCGTACTGCGATAATAATCCAGTCCAGTTTCTCCTATAGCAACGACTTTCTCATCCGCGGCTAAGGCACATAATTCTTCTGCTGAAGTTTCTTCTTCGGTTTCATTAGGATGCAAGCCAACAGAGGCACTCACAAAAGGATATTTTTTCGCAGTCGCAAGGAGGAGCGGAAAGGTTTTTATACTCACGCTCACATTTAAAATATGCTTGACGCCTTCTGCATAGGCTTGTTGAATGGCTTGATTTAAATCCCCTGCATAAGGCTTTAAATCTAATAGATCGAGATGACAATGAGAATCAACGAGAAACATATTGAATCCAACGAATAAAAAGAGATTCCAGTAATAGTTGCTGATTTAAATTATAAGGACCGAGAGCTTCCACTCGCAGCTGCTGCAAATAGTCGATAAATTCTAAGAGAGCGGTTTTCGAGACTCGGTTGGATAACAAGGAGAGAGAGTCTTCCGCCTGGTCCGGAAATGCTTGGATCCGCATTAATTTTAATAGCCATTGAAAAAAGAGGTCAAAGATCCATAGCAGGCTGGTATCCTTCCATTGCACTGCCATCTGAAAAGGATCAACTTCCTGTTTAGTTAAGCCGGCTAAATCATTCATAAATTGCTGATACAAAGGCCACACCCCTTCCCGATGCCAGCTTTGAGCCAACAGTGGAGCACCCTGAGTGGCTGCTAAAAGGGGCTCCCAAGCCAGGGATGGATCTTGTGAAGCCAGCCAATTTAAAGCTGCTTCACCTGAGGGTAGGGAAAAACGCAGTTCTTGGCAACGGCTGCGGATGGTAGCAGGCAATTTTGTTCTACCATCACTGATTAAAATGAATAGACTCCGGGGCGCGGGTTCTTCTAGCGTTTTAAGCAAGGCATTGGCTGCAGCCGTATTCATAGCTGTTGCCGGTTGAATCAGCACGACACGGTAACCCCCTTGATGAGCCGTCTGAGATATAAATTGGTTGAGCTCGCGGATAAGATCAATTTTAATGGCCTGATCTTCTTGCTCTGGCTGAACCAGACGAAAATCGGGATGAGATTCTGCCTGCATTAAACAGCAGGCATGACAACGCCCACAAGCTATTCTATTTTCGAAGACTCTTTGAGGCGAGGCTTGGCAGCCCTGCACCCCGAGTGTATCGAAGTATTCAAGGGATTTTATTTTTATTTGTTGACATAAGACCAAACGCGCAAAAGTAAGAGCCAAGCGGCGTTTTCCTATACCAGAGGGACCTGTAAATAACAAAGCATGGGGCAGCCGCTCTTCTTTTTGCAGACGGCATAATTGTTCCCATTGCTGGACTTGCCAAGAAAAAATCATAAGCCTTCCATTACCTCTTGCAATTGCGCCTGTACCTTTAATAAAGGCTGACCTGCCTCGATAACACGAAACCGCTCCCTATCCTTGCGAGCTCGGTCCAAATAAGCATGACGCACCTGACTAAAAAAGGCTAGTGTCTCTTTTTCGAAACGATCCTGCGGACCCCGGCGTTTACTACGAGCTAGGCCCAAGGCCGGATCAAGATCTAATAAAATGGTTAGAACGGGACGTAAAGAACCTACGACAAATTCTTCCAAAAGCTGAATCCATTTATTGTCTAGGCCACGTCCAGCTCCTTGATAGGCGTAGGTCGCATCGACAAAGCGATCGCAGATAACCCATTTCCCGGCTGCTAATTCCGGTAAAATTAAATGAGCTAGATGTTGTGCGCGTCCGGCAAACATGAGTAGTAACTCGGCCTTTGGATCCAGGATTTCTTGAGCTTCAGGATTCAGCATCAGCTGCCGAAGCTCTTCTGCAAGCGCTGTCCCGCCGGGTTCACGGGTAAGGACCACCTTCTCTCCCTTCATTTGTAAGTAATTGCAAATGAATTTGCTTGCTGTCGATTTACCAGCTCCTTCTATTCCTTCAATCGTAATTAATTTACTGGAGGACATCAGTTTGATCCTCAGACCAGCCTGCTATAGGAAACACAGTTTTAAAAGATAGGCGTTTTAAAAGATAGGCTCGGATGAATAAGGAATTAAAAAATCCTTGCTCATGAAAACGAAGCATCTTCACGGCTAAATGTTGCTCTTCCAGTGTATTCGAAAATTGATGCCCTCCGCCACCGGTCGCAACAAAATAAAAATAATGATGCCATATCGGATGCAAAACAGCCTGCAGTGCATCCATGCTTGGAATAGCAATCGGTGTGGGTGGCAGACCCTTATGCAAATAGGTATTATATGGTGTATTCATGCGTAAATCCTGTTTTCGAATCATCCCAGAAAAACCAAGATTGGGATGGCTGAGCTCCCATTGATACAAACCATAGCTCACGGTGGGATCACACTGTAAAGGCATATTTTTTTGTAAGCGATTAATCAAGACGCCAGCAATAAGCGGACGCTCTGAACTCCAGTGTGACTCTTTTTCCACTATCGAAGCCGCAATTAAGACCTCATAAGTGGTTTTAAAACTTAGCTTAAAATCTTTCTTTAGCCAAGCTTCCTGCAATTTTTTTTGCATGCGCTTCCATGCGAGGGTTAAAAGCTTCACATCTGAAGTTCCCTCAAGATAATAATAAGTATCAGGGAAAAATTGACCTTCAGGCGAAAGCTGGATAGCTGCGACCAGTTTCATGACCTCACTATCGCTTTTGTTTTGAATAGTCGAATGCAGAAAGCTGTTGTAAACCATAGCGGTTCTGAGTTGTTGAAAAGTCCAGCCGGGAATAATAGTAAAGGCATGATAAAGTAAGCCTTTTCCTGAAGTAAATTGCTTGAGAAGACGGATCGGCGTTGTTCCGCGCGGAATGAGATAAATACCGGCTTTGAGGGACTGTGTTTTACCCTGTAAACGAGCCAATAAATTAAAAAAGAGGGGGTGCTTGATGAGACCCTGATCATATAAATTTTCAGAAAGCGTTTTAAAGGAGGTTCCGGGATGTAGCTCGTAGCGAATACCCGCCGGCTCAGAAACAAGAGAGCTCAAAAGAAAACTAAGCCAAGCACCGAGGAAGATAAAACCCGCAAGAGAGCTTATTAAAACGATATTAATAAAAAAACGTCGCAGCATGGCAGCTCGGCTTCAACCTTATTTTGACTTCCTGCCTAGGTCCTGCATAGACCTAACTCTTTCCTCGAGACAGTTTGGACAGGATAACACAAATTGAGGAAATAGGAGAGAGAGAAGCTGCGCCAGCCTGTTCAGTAGGAGTGATCCTTCGCTGCGCTCAGGATGACAACTAGGCTAGGATGACAACTAGGCTAGGATGACAACTTGTCATCCTGAGCGCAGCGAAGGATCAATTGACGGGTTTAAAAATCAAAGAGCCATTTGTTCCGCCAAAACCAAAGGAATTGGATAGAGTTGCGCCAATTTTACAGGCTTGGGCTTGATGCGGTACAAAATTTAAATCACAGCCTTCGCTGGGATGATCAAGATTAATTGTTGGTGGTGCAACCTGATCTCGAAGCGCCAAAATCGAAAAAATAGCTTCAACGGAGCCAGCAGCTCCTAGCAAGTGTCCAATCATCGATTTTGTGGAGCTCACGGCAAGCTTGTAGGCGTGATCACCGAAACAACGTTTAATTGCCAAGGCTTCCAACTCGTCTCCTACGGGTGTCGAGGTTCCATGAGCATTAATATAGCTAATCTCTTGAGGACTCATTTTGGCATCGGCTAAAGCATTTTGCATTGAGCTTACTGCGCCTAAACCTTCAAGATGAGGCGTCGTAATATGAGAGGCATCGGCACTCATGCCAAAACCTGCCAATTCAGCATAAATTTTGGCTCCGCGTTTCTTGGCATATTCATAACTTTCTAAAACAAGAATGCCGGCCCCCTCCCCAAGAACAAAACCATCTCGATCTTTGTCCCAGGGACGGCTAGCTTTTTCCGGTTCATTATTGCGCGTAGACAAGGCACGCATAGCAGCAAAGCCGGCAATACCCAAACGGGTTGCTGCCATTTCAGAGCCGCCGGCTATCATCACATCCGCATCGCCATAGGCGATCGAACGGGCGGCCAAGCCAATATTGTGTGTACCGGTCGCGCAAGCCGAAACAACTGCTATATTCGGACCACGTAGACCGTATTGAATAGAAATATCGCCTGCCAACATATTGATTAAAACACTCGGCAAAAAGAAGGGAGAAATTCTGCGCGGCCCAACCTGGGTTAAGGTAAGATGCGATTTTTCAATACCTAGCAAACCGCCGACTCCCGAACCCACGGCCAAGCCAATGCGATGCGCATTTTCTTCCGTCACTTGTAAACCAGCATCTCGAATGGCTTCGTTAGCAGCAACCATCCCATACTGAATAAAGCCATCTATTTTTCGAGCTTCTTTTTCGGTGAAATATTGAAGATAATTAAAATTTTTAACACGGCTACAGATTTGGCAGTTTAAATCTGAGGCATCGAAATGATCGATCTTTGCCACGCTCGACTTTCCTGCCAAAATAGCTTTCCAGGTTTCATCTACGTTTAAGCCTAGGGGCGTCAATAAACCTAAACCCGTGACAACAACACGCCGGTTATTCAAAATAAAATCCTCGTCAAAATTCCAGAGCTGAACAGAGCAAGATGAAGATTAACCTTCAGCACGCTGCTTTTCTGCTCGTGCGGTAACATAGTCAATGGCTTGCTGCACAGTACCGATTTTTTCAGCATCTTCATCTGGAATTTCAGTTTCAAATTCCTCTTCCAAAGCCATCACCAACTCGACTGAGTCGAGTGAGTCCGCACCTAAGTCGTCAACAAAAGAAGCATCGTTTGTTACTTCTTCTTCTTTGACTCCCAATTGTTCCACGATTACCTTTTTCACTCTTGCTTCTATAGTGTTCATAGCTTAACTCTCTCCTTAACATAAATCTTTCTGGGTGTAGTTTATTCAAAATAAAATAACTTGCAATACCTTAATTCATGTACATCCCGCCATTTACATGTAAAGTCTGGCCAGTAATATAGCTGGCTTTCTCGGAAGCCAAGAAAACAACGGCAGAGGCTATATCTTCAACCTGACCTATACGTTGTAAGGGGATTTTTTGTAGCAAAAACTCGCGATGGGCTTCGGATATTTTTTTCGTCATGTCTGTATCCACAAAACCGGGAGCGACCGTATTCACGGTAATATGCCGAGCGCCGACCTCACAAGCAAGTGCTTTCGCAAAACCAACCATGCCGGCTTTCGTTGCCGCATAATTGGTTTGGCCAATGTTACCAGTGGAACCAACCACCGAGCCAATATTAATTATTCTGCCCCACCGGGCTTTAACCATATCTCGCAAACAAAGCTTGGTTAAGCGGTAAAGCGAATTTAGATTGGTTTCTAAAACCTGAAACCATTCATCTTCTTTCATCCGCAATAAAAGATTATCATGTGTCACTGCTGCATTATTCACTAAAATAGCAACAGGACCGAAGCGTTCTTTAATCGTTGCCATGAGGGTATCAGTCGACTGCATGGAAGTAACATCCAAGACCAGGCCGCTACCCGAAATATGCTCTTCTTCAAAAAGTTGTGTAATGCGATTAGCGCCTTCTTCGCTAGTCGAGGTACCAAGCACCAAAGCGCCTTCATGACCTAAGGCAAGTGCAATACCTTGTCCAATCCCACGACTTGCACAAGTTACTAAGGCCACTTTAGCTTGCAACAGCATAATTCACCTATTCAGTTTCAAATTCAGTTTCAAGTAATTCTCTCAAGCTTCTTAAATCGCTGGTGTGCATTAACGTTAATTCCGCGCCAACACGACGATTTAAGCCTGTTAATACTTTGCCTGGGCCGCATTCTACGAGATAAGTAATTCCACGATTGATAAAATCATGTATCACTTCT
Source organism: uncultured Coxiellaceae bacterium (assembly GCA_964466595.1). Taxonomy (GTDB): domain Bacteria; phylum Pseudomonadota; class Gammaproteobacteria; order DSM-16500; family DSM-16500; genus JABDGC01. The sequence goes on from CAYXNR010000012.1 coordinate 33,844, forward strand.
AACCATCTAACAGGCAGGTAAAGCTGTCTCACTAGGCCATCTCGAATAGCTTCTGGGCTAGAATAAAGCGCCACATCGACATTATTAATAACTGGCAGCCTGGGTTTTTGAATATCGATGGTTTCTAATAATTGGGCCAAGCGTTCAGCAGCCGGTTTCATTAAGGCACAATGCGCAGGCACACTCACCGGCAATAATTTAGCAAGTTTAGCCCCTGCTTGACGCGCTAAGGCCAGCGCTCGCTCAAGCGCTGCTCGATGGCCGGCGATGACGATCTGACCCTGACTATTAAAATTAGCTGGAGCGATAATCTCCGCCCCTTCGCCTGCCTGTTCACAGATTGTGCGTACCGTATTTTCGTCTAAACCAACGATTGCCGCAAGCCCCCCAAGACCTGTCGGGGCAGCTTCTTGCATAAAACGGCCACGGGCAGCCACGACTTGAATGGCATCGGCAAAAGAAAAAGCCTGCGCACAAACTAAAGCTGAATACTCGCCTAAACTATGACCAGCCAATAAGGCCGGCTTATGTTTGGATTTTTTAAAAAGAATCTTCCATATCGCGTAGGAGCTCGCTAGCAAAGCTGGCTGGGTATGGGTTGTTTTATCTAATTCTTCAGCCGGGCCTTCACTGACTAAGCGCCATAAGTCGTAGCCTAAGGCCTCCGAAGCCTCATGGTAGACCTCTTGAATGATTGGATAGTCGCTCGCAATATCACTCAACATGCCCACTGTTTGCGAACCTTGTCCCGGAAATATAATTCCTATTTTTTTCATAGTGTTCTCATTTAATATCTAGTATCGAAGCAAAGCTGAACCCCAGGTCAGACCGCCGCCAAAACTTTCTAGTAAGAGGAGTTGATCTCGCTTAACCTTCCCTTCACGAACCACCTTGTCTAAGGCTAAAGGAATAGAGGCCGCTGAGGTATTTCCTTGTTCGTCTAGGGTGAGCGCCACTCTACTCATGGGTAAAGCTAATTTTTTAGCCATGCCTTGAATAATACGAATATTGGCTTGATGCGGTATCAGCCAATCAAGATCTGCTTTATTTAAATGATTGGCTGTTAAGGTTTCTTCAAAAAGATCGCCTAACATATTGACTGCTAGCTTAAATAAACGATTACCAGACATTTCAATGAAACAAGGCTTTCCGTCCTGTTCTCCTCGTTTTGCAAGCGGTAGAGATAAAACATCTGCGTAGGAACCATCAGCATGAATATGAGTGGATAAAATACCCGGCTGTTCACTTGCACTTAACACCACCGCTCCAGCGCCATCTCCAAATAAGACACAGGTACTGCGATCATTCCAATCTAAAATGGAGGACATGACCTCGCTACCGATAATCAGGGCTGTTTTAATCGTACCTTGACGAATATATTGATCAGCAATGCTGAGGCCATACATAAAACCTGAACAAGCTGCGGAGTTTAAATCAAAGGCAGGACAGCCTCCAATGCCAAATAATTTTTGCAAATAACAGGCCGTGCTTGGAAAAACTTTAATAGGTGTCGTGGTGGCTACAATAATCATGTCGATTGCTTGCGGAGCAAGCCCTGCTGCTTCTAAGGCGCGTCGGCCTGCTGCCTCTGCCATCGTTAAAGCATTCTCGTGAGAAGAAACAATATGGCGCTGACGAATGCCTGTCCGCTCGACTATCCAGACATCGCTGGTATCGACCATTTTTTCAAGATCACTATTTTTTAATATTTTTTCTGGCAGGTATGAGCCTGTGCCAGAAATACGTGAATATTTCATAAAGAGGCTGTTCCAAAGGAAGTCGATTTTAGTAGTTGCTTAATTTTATCACTTAGATGATGAAGAATATTTTTTTCAGCTTGCACGATGGCTTCTTCAATGGCATGTGCAAACCCTTTTATGCTAGCCCGCCCATGACTTTTTACTACAATTCCTTTTAAGCCTACAAAGGTAGCGCCATTATAATGCGAGGGATCAACTCGTCTAATAACACGCTTTAAGATTGGCAAAGCAACCCAGGCCGCCATACGCGTGAAAATCGTTCGTTGAAAGCCTTCTTTCATGAGGCGAATGAGGAAAAGTGCCGCTCCCTCACTGGTTTTTAAAGCCACATTACCAACAAAACCATCACAGACAAGTACATCTGCCTCGCCTTTAAAGAGCGCATCGCCTTCTAAATAACCTTGGTAATTGATAGCTCGCGTTTCAGAAAGCAAGGCTGCTGTTTCTTTTACCTGCTTATTCCCTTTTATGATTTCTTCACCAATATTTAAGAGGTAAACTTTTGGACTCGGAATATCAGCCATGAGAGAGGTTAAAACTGAGCCCATAATAGCAAACTGAACCAGATTGATTGCGCTGGAATCGACATTGGCACCCAAGTCGAGCATCCGCATATCTTTACCAAGCGTAGGCAAAGAGGAGACGATGGCAGGTCGATCGATACCTTCTATGGTTTTTAAAACAAAATGAGCAATAGCCATGAGCGCTCCCGTGTTTCCCGCACTCACACAGGCCTGCGTTTTACCTTCTTTAACCAAGTTAAGCGCTATGCGCATAGAAGAATCTTTTTTGTAGCGAAGTGCCTGGGTAGGGGCTTCGTCCATTTCCACACACTGTGAAGCATGCTGAATGATTAAACGACTGACATCGTAGGGCAAATCGCTGTGTTTCCCAATTTCTTGTTGCAACGCGCTTTGATCGCCAACCAAGATTAAATGCAAATGGGGATAGCGCTGCAAAACTTGCAGCGAAGCCGGTACTGTAACAGAAGGACCAAAATCGCCCCCCATTGCGTCGATAGCAACTGTGACACTATTCAAATGAACTACCCTTCGTCACTGTCTTGTTCAACTTCCACTTTCTGCTTGATAACTTCTTTTCCCTTGTAATATCCCTTAGGAGAAACATGATGACGAAGATGGGTCTCGCCTGTTCCAACATCAACAGAAAGCGTTGGCTTGTCTAAACCATCATGTGAACGTCGCATACCACGACAAGATCGTGATTTTTTACTTTTATGTACTGCCATAAATTAATCCTCTTGTTTTGTTTCTGGCTTTAATAACTTTAATACCTTAAAAGGGCTTTGCCTCTCTTCCTCTTTCATCCAGGTAGAATCAGTCACGGGTAATTTTACCTTACACTCTAGATCAGGATGCATCGGGACAATCGGCATTTTTAAAATTAATTCGTCTTCTATCATGTCTTGCACAATTAGCAAGCCGTCTTGCGCAATGACTGGTTCATAATGCTCTGCTAGGGTCTCTGCCTCTCTTTCTGATTGCACAATACCATGCAGAAAATCGCTTATTATTCCATAAACAAAAGGTTCCATACAACGCTGGCATTGAAGAACAAGCTCTGTTTTTAATTGGACCCGACAAAAGCGGGTTCCCTCTTCATCTGCGCCAAAGCTAAGATCAACCACCACCTCGCCTTCATTGCTATAAAGACTGGGAGCCAAACGCTGCATGTTATTGATTAATAAACAACCATGGAAACTAGCAGCCTGTTCGGACAAACGCAGCATATTAATATGTTGTGGTAGTGGCAAACTTTTCATAATGGCGTGATTTTAGGTAGAAAATACAAGCTATGTCAATTAAAAATCAAGAAATTTGAGAATAGAACCCAAGAAAGCTTGTTATAGCTCCCACCTACTATTATGATGCAGGGGTTGTGAAAAAGCGTGGAGAAAAAATGCATAGACTCATTTTAGTAGGTCTTTTGGGAGCTTTTTTGGCTTCTTGCTCCTTGTTTCATGTTCATAAGGTTGAGGTTGAGCAAGGCAATATTATCACAGAGAGCAGGGCGAATCGCCTTCATCCCGGCCTTACTAAAAGCGAGGTTAAGGCTATTTTGGGTGAGCCGATCCTCATCAATATCATGAATCCTCGCCTTGAATCCTATGTTTATACTTCACAATTAGGGTCGAACCCTCGTATTGAGAAAAAACTGAGCCTGGTCTTTAGAGAGGGTGTTTTAGTATCCATTCAAAGGGAAGGAATCTAGATCTTGGCTTGCCAGGCGCGATAATGGCCTCTTGAATCTTACTTTTTATACCGCTTCGCTTTCTCTTTTTTGGCTTTTAATTTTCTCGCTTCTTTTGGGTCTTGGAAAAGGGAACGGTAAATCTCAATTCGATCACCTGCTTGTACTGTGGTAGTTAAGGCCTGAGGCTGACTAAAAATACCAATTGTCTGTTCCAGCAGATCTATTTCAGGAAAAAGTTCAAGGATTCCTGATTGTTTGATAGCTGCTTCTAAGGTACAGCCAGGAGCCACTTGAAGAGACAAAATAACTTGTTTTTCGGGTTTCGCATAAGCAACCTCGATTGCAAGCCACTCATTTTTCTCCATAGACTTCTCCGGCACGTTTACAAAAAGCATCAACTAAAGAGTTGGCAATATAGTTAAAAATAGGTTCAAAAACACGATCGATCAGATGGCCGGCAAACTCAAATTCTAGGTTTAAGGTCACTTTACAGCCCTCATCTTCTCCTAAATTGTGAAATTGCCAAATTCCATCTAAGTGGCGTAAGGGACCCTTCACTAAGGAAATCTTAATGCATTTAAAAGGAAAGAGTTCATTATGTGTTGTAAAGCTTTTATGAATGCCTTTCCAGGCAATCTCTAAGGAAGCGATTACTTCTTTCTCGCTGCTGCTCAGTATTTCGCTGCTATGACACCAAGGCAGAAAACGAGGATAATCCTCAATATTGTTCACTAACTCAAACATTTGTTTCGCGCTATAAGCTACTAAAACGCTGCGTTTTATTATATTCATCGATTTTAATGACTTACTAGTTTATCCTGCGGTGTTTAGATATACTCTTTAAAAAGCTCTGAGCGAGATTATAGCATAAAGAATACAACCTTCTGATAAGAAAAATCATGAGTCACAAACAAGATACAACAGCAACCATCGCTCTCAACCGCAAAGCCAAGCATGAGTATAGCATTGAAGATCGCTACGAAGCCGGTATGGTGCTGGAAGGATGGGAAGTAAAAAGCCTTCGTGCTGGGAGAATCCAGCTCGATCAAGGCTATGTCATTTTAAAAAACAATGAGGCCTGGCTGATTGGCGCGCAAATTACGCCCTTGCAAACAGCTTCTACGCATATTCAACCTGATCCGCAGCGCACCAGAAAATTGCTTTTACATTATAGTGAATTAAATAAACTGATTGGCCTGGTGGAGCGTCGCGGGTTTACGCTTATTCCCTTAGCGATGTATTGGAAAAGAAATAAGGTTAAATTAGAAATTGGCCTGGCTAAAGGAAAAAAACAGCACGACAAACGCGCCGATCAGAAAAAGCGGGATTGGAATCGAACTAAACAGCAACTTTTAAAACAACGACGTTAAATATAAGCTGGCATGTAATGAAAGATAATTTAGGCACAAGGAATGAGTTGCCCACAAGCTTATTAGCCTTTGTTTGGCATTATTTAAAACATCAAAAATGGTGCTTAGCCGGTTTTTTATTTATATCTATTGTTTGGGCGATAAATATGTCGCTCAGCCCATATTTATTAAAAATTTTTATTGATACCGTTGTTAATTATTCTCATGATCAAGCGGAGCTATTAACCAAGATATCCCTGCCTATTTTAGGGTATATCTTACTCACGATTATTTTAAATATAAACTTTCGGCTATATGATTATATTAACTTAAAGCTTTATCCCTATCTAAAGGGATCGATTGATAGAGACCTGTTTTCTTATATCCTCAATCATTCTTATACTTTTTTTCAAAATAATTTTGCCGGAAATTTGACTAGAAAAATTTGGGATATGGCAGAAAATATTGAACCCTTGATCAGTATTCCTAATGAATGGTTCTATCCGCGTTTTTTTGCGGCGCTTATTGCAAGCTTTACCTTAGGAGCGGTAGTCCATCCTTTATTTGGAATCATTTTATTATCCTGGACTATTATATTTGTTTACCTCTCTTTTGTCGCCGCAAAAGGTACTGAAAAATATTCAAGAGCTTTTCATGAGAATATTTCAAAACTGACAGGCACTGCATCTGATTCCATATCAAATATTATCAGTGTTAAATTATTTGATAATCAAGCCTATGAAATTTCACATCTTAACCAGGATGTAAATCGTGCAATAGCTAGCGATCGCAACCTACAATGGTACAATTTAAAAGTTAACACCTTACAAGATATTGGTTATACAATTTTGATTGCCACCATGCTTATTGCGCTTGTCTACGGCCTTAAGCAACATTGGGTCAGTGCCGGTGATTTTGCTCTCGTGCTTTCTTTATCCATCTCTCTTGCATGGAACATTCCCGATATCGGCAAACAAATGCAGCGTTTTTCTAAAGTAGTTGGAGCCTGCAACCAAGCTCTCAGTGTCATTCAAATACCTCATGAAATTATTGATCTAGCCAATGCAAAAATATTGAAGGTTACACAAGGTGAAATCAAATTTGAAAAGGTAGGATTTAACTATGAAAATAATAAACCCTTATTTAACAGACTAACTGTCACTATCAAGCCCGGCGAAAAAGTTGGCCTGGTCGGATTTTCTGGAGGAGGTAAATCTTCTTTCATTAAACTGATTCTGCGGCTTCTGGATATACAAGAAGGCGCTATTTTAATTGATGGACAAAATATTAAAGAAGTTACACTGAGCTCTTTAAGAAAACAAATTGGCACTATTCCGCAAGAGCCCGATTTATTTCATCGCAGCATTATGGAAAACATTCGTTTCGCTCAACCCGAGGCTAGCAAGGAGGCGGTAATAGAAGCCGCTAAAAAAGCACATTGTCATGACTTTATTATGGAGCTACCCGAGCAATATCAAGCTTTGGTAGGTGAACGCGGCATTAAATTGTCTGGCGGACAAAAACAACGCATAGCGATAGCAAGAGCTTTTCTTAAAAATGCCCCTATCTTACTGCTTGATGAAGCTACCTCTTCTTTAGATTCCATCACTGAACGAGATATTCATGAAGGCTTGCATGAGGTGATGGCCAATAAAACAACTATTGTGATTGCTCATCGACTCTCCACCCTAAAAGACATGAATAGAATTTTAGTTTTTGATAAAGGAAAAATAATTGAAGATGGCTCTTTGGATTCTTTGCTACAAGATAAGAATGGTCATTTTTATAAGCTGTGGCAAATGCAGGCGGAGGGATTTATTCCCTCGTAAAAGAAATATCAATAGTATATAATGGTTTTTACTCTAGGGGGGCGACCTGGCTTCGACGTGGGTTGCAAAGCCTGAGGGGCATGTGGAGGTGTAACGACCTCTTTAAACCCGTTACAACATTTATAGTTGCCAACAAAAATCGCAACTCTCGCATAGCTAACGACGCCCGCTTCATTGAAGGCGACGTTGCCATGGTTGCCTAAGCGGCAACAACGAGCTTCTCACCGGTTGTGCTTGTGCGACCGGGGTCCATGCAAATGGGCTATGAGGAGTCATATTACACAAGCTCGTCAGGGCGTTTGCTCAAAACATCTTGACTAAAGCTTCAGAGCTAGCTACTTAAGGGCCTTGCCTATCGGGAACTGAGTAGTGAATTTAAAAGGCTAGGCTAAACATGTAGATCCAGAGGTAGAGTGCTTACGGACGCGGGTTCAATTCCCGCCGCCTCCACTAATTATCCAAGAACTTCCAAAATAGTCTAAAACCCCTTGTAAATAATGGGTTTTTTTGCTTTATTATAATGACAACCATCTTCAAAGTACGCCTCGCAGCCTTTTTTTGTCTTCATCTTTTCAAATACCCAATAATAGGTATGATGCTTTACCCCCTCAATAGTTTTTTCTTCACTCTCAATAAAAGTTCCAGCAATACAAACATATTTTTCAGCTTGCATTAGCTTTAAATATTGATTAAAACGCTCTTTTTGTCCTAGGACAGGCCAATTTCGTCGCATTCCATATTGATGGATAACACTGTCTTTACCAGTGGCTGTAATGGTTATTTCAGCATCTGTTTCATCATGGCTTTCTGACATATAACCAGTGTCCTCTAGTGAAATTTTCACTTGTTGCCGAGGAAAACATTGCCAATAAATGTATCCATAACCTTTTTTAGGAGAACTAATCGGCGGGTATACCCCATCCAAAACACTATTTAAATCTATTTGATTTAAAATTCCATAGTCATCCGTTAAAACAGAATGGGGGTACTTCTTCTTTAAAGCTTCACTAAGCGCATATGTCTCACAAAAAACAAAAACGGTCATTACCAAAATATAAATAATCTTTATTTTCAAGGGTTGATTACTTTTCATGTCTTAATTTTTCCTTTAAAAGTGCCGCAGCTAAATTACGTTCACGCGCCCGTCCCGTCCGAATCGCATCGATTAAAACAAGCATGTCGTAAAAGGATTGATCTGGGCTTTCACGCAAGGCTTTAGGAATGGAAGGATAAAGAGGGGCAAGGGCAACTCCCTTTTTTTCACCATGTGCATATGGCCACACGGGTATTGGGTCGTTACCGAGGGGAATTTTATCATGAAATAATGGCGCCGCAACTGATGTTGGGACACCTTTCGTATACTCACCTAATTTGGCAGGAAAGAAAAATTTGATGCTGCTTACTAAAAATTCTTCCGCAGCGTCAATATTGGGATAAAGCCTGGCTTGTTTGTCCTTCCTCAATAACCCAGCCTCACCAAGACGGCTTATACCCGTATTAACTTCCCCAAGACTAATACAGAGCGATTTAGCTAGCTGGCGCTGAGACCACTCTACCCCCGGGTTAGCTAATAACTTAATCAGTATTACGCAATCTTGTGGTTTTAACATGGCTGACTTTCCTTAGGCTATAAATAGATTATAGCACAAGTGTTCACTGTTCGTGAACAGCGAACATCAAGCAGCGTATGGCTGATATTTGACCATTCTAAATTCGCGAATCGCGAATACCCTAAAAGCTGAATTACTAAAATATATTAAATACAATTAACTACATAGCAAATGCGGTAGCCGCCGCCCCACTAATTGATTAGAAATGAAACACCATTTTAAATCGCCCGCCGCAAAACGCCAGCACTTTATCTCAGGGTAAAAATAAGGTAAATTAATCAAAGAGATTGCGGAAATGGGACGCGGGGCTCAATTCTCGCCGCCTCCACTTTTAGGAAGAGCGTCTTTCCCCTCCAATGACATTAACAATAGATAGTATCAAAGCTAGTTTTTTTATGAAAAGCATGGCTAAAAAAAATATCAGCGCATGAAAACGAATATAAACCGTACATTTTATTAAGGTTATCACGCATGGATACTAAAAATAATTTTATCTTCAAGCCTGTTAAGATATCCCACCCAGATTTGTCAAAAATCATTTCACTAAGTATCGGCATACCAACAGAGCAGAAAATTCATAGCGTTTTAACAAGTTATAATACAGTTAACAATCATCTAATCGGTGCTTTTTTTAACGACATATTAATTGGCATTATTGGTATTGAAATATCTAATAAAAATGGCATCATCAAACATATCGCCGTATCAAAAGAGAACCAAATGCAAGGGATAGGCAAACAATTGATTATACATGTCGCAAATTATTTTTTATTAAAACACCTTACAGCTGAGACAGATGATGACTCCCTCAAATTCTATAAAAAGTGTGGATTTCAATGCCGCCCTTGTGAGGGCCAGCATGGACAGCGGTATCATTGTGTTTTAGCAGTTAACAAGCAAGCATAAAATCAAAAAAATTGTCAGACATTTTCTTCTCTCTTTGGTAATCATGAATGGTTTCAACCATCCACGCTGGCATTTTCTCGGTAGCTTTAAGTAATTCAACAAATTGTTGTAGCTTTACCAACTTACTTGGCTTGACCTGTAACCGATGAAAAGGCTAAGATAAGCCTCACTTTACTCGGAGCCCTCATGCGGTTTATTAAATTAGTCAATTCATACAGAGCTGAATATGCAATTTTCCAATTAGAATCGAGCAAAGAAAAAGATTTCTTTAAAAACCTTCCTTTTCATTTGGACCAAAATAGTTTTTCCCGGTCTACTGTATATTGGTTAATAAATTCCAAACCACCAGCGATTCTCAGAACTGATGAAAATGAAATTATGATTCTTAATCATAATCCATATTCATTCAATTTACTTGCTAATTCTCAACCTAAACCAATTAGTGATTTTTTAGATGAGCTCTTTAAAATGAAAATAATTGAAAACAATGCAAGAGAAGAATTAGAAAACCCCAGGCAAGAAGGTGTAATTGCTTACCTCAAAGCGAGCCTAGCTTCCTGTCGTCTCTCTTAAAACCGTCTTGGAAGCAATCACTCACTCACAGCCTCTAAAATAGCAGCAACACCCATCCCGCCCGCTGTGCAAATTGAAATAAGGCCTCTGCCGCTTCCTTTTTGATGAAGCATCTTTGCAAGGGCGCCCACTATTCTTGCTCCTGTCGCCGCATAGGGATGACCTAGGGCAACACTGCCGCCTTTGATATTCATTTTGGATCGGTCAATCGGACCCAAGGCTTGGGCTCGCTGCAAAACCTGCTTACAGTAATCCTCAGATTCCCAGGCTTGTAAGGTGCAAAGCACTTGGCCAGAAAAGGCTTCATGAATTTCATAAAAATCGAAATCTTGTAAGGCTAAATTTTGTCTTTTTAAAAGTTGGCTCACTGCAAGGGTTGGCGCCATTAACAATCCTTCTCCATGCACAAAATCAACAGCAGCCGCTTCTGCATCGACAAAACGAGCCAACAAATTTAGCTTGTTTCGTTTAGCATATTCTTCGCTAACCATTAAAACAGCAGCCGCACCATCGCTTAAGGGACTGCTATTCCCGGCTGTTATGCTTCCTTGCTCTGTAAAATCGAAGGCAGTTTTTAATTTTGCTAATTTCTCTAAGGAGGTGTCAGTTCGCAGTATCCCATCTCGCTTGAATCCCTTCAATTCAAAAACAAGATCGTCATTAAACCCCTCTTCATAGGCTTTCACTGCATTTTGATGACTGATTAAGGCAAGTTCATCTTGCGCTCTACGGCTAATACCCCACTCCTTAACCATTTTTTCGCAGTGTTCGCCCATTGATAAATGGGTACGCGGTTCTACTACAGCCGGAAGAAGCAATTTAAAATCTGAGGGCCGTAGAGAAGCTATTATTTTTAATTTAGATTTAATATTTTTATTGTTTTTAATTGCTAGTAATTTTTTTGTTAAAGAAGGACTGATTTCAATAGGTAAATCACTATTACTGTCACAGCCGCCTGCAATACCACTTTCGATTTGATGACTTGCTATTTTAAGTGCAATTTGTCTTGCCGCTTCAAGACTCGTACCACAAGCACGTTGAAGATTATAAGCAGGGGTATGAGGATCCAGTGTTGTGCCAAGCACGCATTCACGCGCTAAATTCCAATGAGTAGCACTATTCACGATAGCGCCCAGAGCAACATCACCCAGTATTTGACCTTCTATATGCAAATGATTGATTAAAATTTGAAGTGTTTTAGTCATCATCTCCTGCAAGGGCAGTTCATTATAGGCTGTCATGGATTTGAAGAAAGGAATTCTTGCGCTTCCTGCGATATAGACCTGTCGCGTTTTCATGAATAAGGGCTCAAGCCTCCTGCTGAAAAACCTTCTTGATCATGAAGGATATTTAAATCAATAGCAAGTCTTGCTGGTTATTGCTAATATTCCACCTGAAAGCGCTTGAAGCTCTTCTTAGGATGGTTATGATATGCAAACAAAACTTCCCTTTTTTACCCTCTTATTATTAATTTCCTTTGCCTCCGTCAATGCGGTATTGTTCACCCCTGCTTTACCGAGTCTTGCTCAGTTTTTTGAGATTAGCGAAGATAGCGCTCAATACACAATCACTTGGTTTTTAGTAGGCTATGCCCTCGGTCAGCTTGTCTATGGCCCGCTTGCCAATCGCTTCGGTAGAAAACCAGCACTCTATATGGGTATCAGTCTACAAATAATAAGCAGCTTGCTCTGCGTCTTCTCAGGAGTCATTCATCAGTACTGGTTACTGGTCATAGCACGTTTTCTCTTAGCCCTTGGCTCAGGCGTAGGCTTAAAGATGACCTATACCTTGGTTAGCGAATGTTACGAACCTAAAATAGCCAGTCAAAAAATATCTTATCTCATGCTAGCCTTTGCCATTACACCAGGCTTGAGTGTCGCTCTCGGCGGGATTTTAAATAGCTACTATGGCTGGACCAGTTGTTTCTACGCGGGGGCTCTTTATGGCGTGACGCTGCTATTTTTTGTGAGTGGCTTACCGGAAACGCAAAAAACTTTAAACTTGAATGCACTTAAAATAAAACATTTGCTGCACGAATATAGCAAGCAATTTAAAAGTATACAATTGCTTACCAGCGGCTTATTGATGGGTTGCTCAACTAGTTTTGTCTATGTTTTTGCAGCCCTTGCCCCTTTTATTGCTATTAATATTTTTGGTCTAAGCAGCGCTGAATATGGTCTTGCTAATCTACTTCCTCCGCTTGGGCTCATACTGGGCTCCATCGTTGGCGCAGGTCTTTCAAAAAAATATCCTCTGGGGTCAATTATTCGAGCAGGTATCTTCATAGCCAGTCTTGGCGTCATCATCATGTTCATCGCTATGATCCTACATTTTCCGCTACTGGTTTCTTTATTTTTACCGATGATTATTATTTATTTTGGTCTCTGCTTCGTTCTAGCAAATGCCTCTACTCTCGCCATGAGTCGGGTTACTGATAAAGCTCAGGGTTCTGCCGTCATGAATTTTATTAATATGGGTTTAGCAACTATAGTCGTATTAAGTCTCGGCTTATTTCCAATACAAACCTTGTTACTGCCAGCTAGCTATATTATTTTGTCTATCGTAATGCTAGGAATGTTTAAATTCGTGATTAGAACAAAATCCTCGTGAGAATAAGCAATGAAAACGGTTAACCTGGAGAAAATTTGTCATTCCGGCATGCTTTAAGCCGGCATCCAGGACATTTAAAATGCCTGGATGCCAGCTAAAAGCGTGCTGGCATGACAGAGTAAGGGGTTAACCAAATACTTACGAAAAAAAAGCCAAGATACTGTTTTTTCATGCACTATATGCCAGCCATAAATCCCGTACCGGGCCCGGCTGATGAAGCAATTTTGAAGTTGCTCCTCTCGCAATAATTTTTCCCTCTTTCAGCATAATTACAGAATCAAATTGCGGCAACAGATGCAAGCGATGCAAGGAAACAATCATTGCTGCATCGGGAAAAGCATAAATCACACTCGATAGAATTTCTTTTTCCGTAGGTAAATCTACACTGGAGGTAGGCTCATCCATTAAGATAAGCGAACTATAGCGAGCAGCAAATAAGCCACGGGCTAAAGCAAGGCGTTGCTTTTGGCCTACTGATAAATTAAGGCCTTTTTCACGAATATCGGTTTCGTAACCCAAGGGAAGCGAACTCACTACGGGTAGAAAGTTGGCTAGTTTAACAGCCTGGTGTATTTCAGCTTCTGTTGTTTGTAAATCGAGGCTAATATTAAAAGCGATTGTATTTTCAAAAATTTCAGGATCTTGTGGAATGAGGGTGGTAATAGCCTGGAGCGGCTCTAAGGAAGGAAAGTGAACACCATCAATAATTAATTGCACGCTTGAAGGGGTATAAAGACTAGAAAGAAGATTTAATAAGGTACTTTTACCGCCGCCACTTGCACCGATCAAGGCAATTTTTTCTCCCCGCCTCACTGTAAAATCAAGCTGATTGAAAATCTGGCCTTGCTTCTCTTTTCCAGAATGATGAAAACTTAATTCTTTAATCTGGAAAGAATGCCATTGTTTTGCTGTTGCCGCACCTTTGGGTAAACGCGCTAATTGTTTAATATCACTTAAAATAGGCTGCATGCCTTTAATATCCGTATCCATGCGAACGAGCTCACTATAATGCACACTGAGATCATGAAATACGGTACTGAGATCCCATTGATAACGGAAGATCATGACCACAAGACCTATCATGATGGCACCCTGCACATGTAAGGTATGAATAATATAGGCGATTAAAAGAACGGCTTGCACCAGTGACAGCAGCAGCATCATCACAAACCATTTTGTTTCATTCAGAATTGAATCTTTACGAAAAAAAGGCCAGACTGCAATCATGCGTTGAAATAAATTACTATGCGTAAGCTCGCCCAGGCGAAGCGTTAAAATGGTCGTCATATTGCTCACATAATCAAATAATACCGCACCCACATGATTATCAATTTCATTTTCAGCGCTATAAAGTGGTATTAATTTTCGATCAAATAAAATAACAATATAAGCTACCAGGAAAGAAGCCAATAAACTGAAGAGACCAACAGGCACAGAAAGCCATAAGAGAAAGCCGATAGAAACCAAAAATTTTACAATGGTTTCGACATAAATAAATTGATTTTCGGCAAATTGTCGCAACCCCAGTGCTGCCCGGTTCAGTCGAGTAATAATATTGCCTGAATGGTGATCCTGATGCCAATTCAGCGGTAAACGAGTGAGCTCTTGATATAAATTAAGACGATAGGCTTGTTGGATTTTCAAAGCGATATTTCGTTCGACTACACGCGCTGGGCCATGAAAGATCCAAAATAAGAGCATCACAGCCACACCGGCAAGCAACCAAAATACAAGCTCTGAAAGAAGCTGGGGTGTAAAACCTTGCAAAACATCAATAGCACGCCCAAAGGCATAGGGGCTGAGACCCAGGGTAGCTTGAGCGAGGATATAAGCAAGATAATAGCCAAGAATAGCGCCTCGCCAGGGTTTTCCATAGCGCCACACCGTACGAATTAAATCGAAATAGGGATTTTTTATTGCACGATCCTCCGCTAGATTCATCTCACCTCCTATTGAAGCCATTTTACTCCTCAAATTTGCTTGGGATTTTAGCATAAGCTAAGGGGATTGAATTAGGCCTTGTTTTCTGAGAACATATCTACTTGAATTTAATGGACTTCCCTTGATGTTACCTCATGGAATGAGAAATGGATGCGCTTAAAAAAATTACTAAGGAAAGTTTTGCTTGGCTTGCTAGTTTTCTTAGCACCCCTTAGCCTTGCACTAGCTTCACCGCTTTCGCTGCAAAATTCTCGACCACTCTTTTCTATTTTTGGCGGAGTCGCAAGACTCAATCCCAGCCAAACCCAGTCTTATACAGGGGCTGACGACACGCAATTTAACTATAGCAGGCAAGTTCCCTACGATTTTATGGGTTTTGCTGGTCTCTTTTTAGGGCTAGAGCATCCCTTATCGAACCTTCCCTTTTTTACCCAGGTCGGCTTAGAATATACGCTATTTTCTGGTGATAAGATTTCCGGTCAGCACAGCGTGGGCATGGATCCAAGCACCTTTACCTCTTATCAATACCATTATCTTTTTCAATCACGGCAATTTCTCTTCAAAGCGAAAATCCTCACCCTCATCAAACAGCGATTTTATCCTTATCTTTTCTTTGGTCTCGGTCCTGCCTTTAATACACTCGGTAATTTTCAGGTCAGCCCTACACAAAGCGGTAGCCTCAATCTTACCCCCACCTTCGAGACTCATACGCAAACTGCTTTTAGCTTTAGTCTGGGTTTTGGCTTAGATACAGCAATCTCTTCGCAGCTACGTGTAGGCATAGGTTATCAATTTATCAACCTGGGTAGAGCTGCTCTTGGTAATGGTGCTATTGTTTTAAATAATTTTTCAGCTACTGTACCTTTTACCCTCAAGGTGAGTCCTATTTATGCAAACGAATTATTTGCTCAAGTGACTTATCTGATTTAAATAAAGTAGGATTAAATATGTGTAAAAAATATTATTTGAGCCTAAAAAAACCCTTGGCTAGCCTTCTTTTATTTTCTGCTGCTTGCCCTGCTTTTGCTAGCGCAAATTTTAATATTATTCCAACACCAGGAAGCATTATACCTAGCACTGTTCCACCTGGTGAAACGGTTTCAGCTTTTTACACAATCACGAATCAAAGCAATCGACAACTCAATGGCTATAGCTTACAAGGTCTTCCCTCTACGGTTGTTGTCAGCACCGCTGGAACTTGTTCGAACCCGGTCAGCCTCAGCTCATATGCCAGCTGCCAATTGCAATTAGATATTAGTGGAACTGCTGTGGGTAATTTTGCCCTTTGTAAGAGCTACAATTGCACAAGCGCCGGAACGCCTCTTAATGTACAAGCAGAATATACTCGTATTGTCTCCTATATCGGAGACAATACGACCAATTTATGGCAATGTCCGCTCACAGCAAGCGGCAGTTTTAGCTTTAGCAGCTGTACGGCCTTGAGTAATTCTCCCTCCTTTACTAATGCACTGGCCGCCACCTTCTATACTTTCTCAGGCATCACCTACGCTTATGTGAGTGACAACAGCTCTACGCTGTGGAAATGTCCACTTAACCAAAACGGTGGCTTTAGTAATTCTTGTGCCGCACTGACTAACTCCCCTTCCTTTAGTAACACCACCGAAGTCAGTTTTGCTAGCTTCTCTGGGACCACTTACGCCTATGTTGCTGATTCCTCACACACGCTTTGGCAATGCCCGATGACAACAAACGGAAATTTTAGTGGCGCCTGCCTTGCTCTCAATAACTCTCCTTCATTTAATATTACAGCCTCTGTTAGCTTTTCAACTTTTTCTGGCACAAACTTTGCCTATATCACTGATCTATCGAGCCAGGTATGGAAATGTCCGCTCAATGCCAATGGAGGCCTGAGTGGTAGCTGCTCTGCTTTAAGCAATACGCCCGCTTTTTTTCTCAGCTCCCTCATTGTATTTCAATCCTTCTCGGGAATAAGCTATGCTTATATTACAGATTTATCCAACAAACTCTGGCAATGCGCTATGAATAGCAATGGAAATTTCAGTGGAAATTGTACAGCCTTAACTAACTCCACCCCTTTTATCAATACGAATGGAATAAGCTTTCATCGTTTTTCTGGCACAAGCTATGCCTATCTTGGCGATAGCTCAACCAAACTCTGGCAGTGCCCGATGAATGCAAACGGTGGGTTTAGTGCAAGCTGTGTAGGAATGGCTGGCTTCGATCAAAGTATTAAAGCAACTTTTTATTCTTTTTAATTGTAAGCTTGCAGGATGAGCGGCTTGAAATTAATAGAATGCTATACAATGATAAAATTTTTGGAACTATTAACATGGCGCTGCACAGTACTAAGCACTTCAGTAGCAATCCCTATCCACAAACTAAGGCATTTTTGCCACTTTTTATGGTGATTCTGCTTGATGTAGCAGGAATAATTTTGGTTTTACCCGTTCTAGCACCCCTGATTTTACGAACCGATAGCGCCCTCGTCCCCCCTTATACCCCCTTATTATTGCGAGATTTTTTATATGGGCTATCTCTCGCCATTTTTCCCCTTTTTATGTTTTTAAGCACACCCATCCTCGGAGACTTATCTGATAAATTTGGCCGTAAAAAAATCCTACTGCTTTGCCTCATCATTAGTAGTCTCAGTTATGTAATCGCCGCTGTCGGCATCATCTATGGCAGTTTATTGATGTTATTTGCTAGCCGAGCTCTTGGCGGTCTAGCCGCTGGCACCCAACCGGTTGCTACTGCAGCAATTATTGACTTCAGTAGCCCTCAAACAAAAACCAAAAACCTGGCTTGGGTGGTTTTTAATAGCTCCCTTGGCCTCATTCTTGGCCCTGCCTTAGGTGGGATCACAGCAGATAAAAATATCCTGAGTTGGTTTAGCTATGAAACACCGTTTTTTGTTGCGGCCGGTGTTTGTTTTTTGAATGCGCTACTCTTACAGCTTTTTTTACAGGAAGCTAGTCCTGCCAAAACAGGCGTGACTATTCACCTGACTAAAGGATTCACCTTGTTTATGACAGCCTTAACAGAGCAAAAGTTTCGTTTATTATCTATACTTTATTTTTGTTTTCTCTTGGCCTGGGGTTTGTATTATCAAACAATCAACTGGCTTTTTTTGAAAGAATTTAATTATAGTGTCGCAAAACTAGGACTTTTTGTTTCTTTTATCGGAGTTATTTTTGCTTTTGGAACGGGCATGGTGGTGCGTTTTATTTTAAGATTTTTTTCTAGTGAAATAAATATCTTTACTTTTTTTATTTTTACCATGGCACTTGCCAATGTAGGCGCTGCAATGAGTAATAGCGAGCTTGCGCAATGGCTCTGGGTTATTCTGAATGCAGCTAGTAATGTTATTTGCTTAACAGTCGCGCTTAGTATTTTTTCAAATTTAGTTGATCAGAAATCACAAGGATGGATAATGGGCGTAACTGGCTCGATTGGCGCACTGACCTGGACTATTGGGGGGCTCATTGCCGGCCCGCTTGGCTATCTTAGTATCTACTTACCGCTGTGGATAGCAGGCAGCTTATGTTTTACCAGTTTTGTATTAATGATTATTTATCGTAAAACCCACTCCAATAATTCTTGACCCTTTTCTGATCTTCCTCCATGATTAGCTAAAACCTCTTTTCATTTATAAAATCGAAGGCTTAACCCTTAGCGAGGATGGCTGTGGATCTTAAATTATTAGGCAGTATTTTACTCATTGTCGGCACCTCTATTGGCGCAGGGATGTTGGGCCTGCCCATTGTCGCCGCCGAATTAGGTTTTAGCGGCTCACTCCTTCTCCTTTTTGGCTGCTGGTTGATCATGACTGTCAGTGCCTTTTTAATTTTAGAGGTCAATCTTTGGCTCCCTCAGAACAACAATCTGATCTCGATGGCTAAAGCGACACTCGGCCCCTTCGGACAAATCATCTCTTGGCTTACTTATTTATTACTTCTCTATTCACTTTTATGTGCCTATATTGCAGGGGGGAGTGATTTATTTTATAGCTTATTCGCCATGAAGGGGATCGAGCTTTCTCAACAAACTGCAGCTATTCTTTTCACTATTATTTTTGGTTCTATTGTTTTTCTTGGTATTCGTTCAGTGGATCAGGTCAATCGCTGGTTAATACTCCTCAAATTTTCTGCTTACTTTATTTTAGTTGCCCTCCTCTTTCCCTTTATTTCACTTGATAAACTCAGCTCAGGGAATCTTGCTCATCTGAGCTCAGCGGCGGCGATCACTGTAACCATCACTTCTTTTGGTTTTGCAATTATTATTCCTAGCCTGCGCGTTTATTTTTCTGGCAATATACCTAAACTTAAAACAGCTCTCCTGATTGGCAGCCTGATCCCTTTATTTATCTATATCATTTGGGATCTCGTTATTATGGGAGTGATTCCGCTTCAAGGCAAAGAGAGCCTCGTTTCTATTTTACATTCCGCTAATTCAACCTCTGAGTTAATCAGCACCATCAATCATGTGACTAAAAACAATTCTGTTATGCTCTTTGCTAAATTATTCACTTCCGTTTGTGTCTTAACTTCTTTTCTTGGCGTCGCCTTATGTTTAATCGATTTTCTTGCCGATGGACTACAACTCGAAAAGAAAGGCTTTTCTTATTTTATTATTCTGGCTCTCGCCTTTTTACCCTCCCTCATCATTGCCTTATATTTTCCTCATATTTTTATTAAGGCTTTGAGTTACGCTGGTATTTATTGTCTTGTGCTACTCGTCTTGCTGCCAGCAGCTATGGCTTGGGGGGGGCGTTACCGTCGACAACTGCGTACTAACTTTAAGGTCTTCGGTGGAAAATTATTATTACTAGCTTTAATTGCGATTTCTTTGGTTTTGATTGGGAAAGCTGTATTAAACTTTCTACCTTAAACGCCTGCGTTCCTTATAGGCGTTCATGCGAAGAAAGCATAAACGCTTATCCTTCAAAATCTAAGCGCGGGTCGAGTTCATGGGATGGTTGCTGAGAAGAGTCAGAATCTAAGGATGCTTCTTGTGCAAATAAACTAAAAGCTTGTTTTTTTCTTGCTGGTCTTTCTAAGCCTAAAAGAGCTTGATCTGGGGGGTTACCGCTAAAAAATGTTTGATCGCGGGCTACTTGAAAAGAGGCTTCCTGTTGTAACAAACGCTGCTGAGACAACAAATGAAACTCAGAGGGTGAGCCGCCTATCCCTCTCAGTGGAGAATCATTAAATCTGCTAACATTTTCCATTTCTGAGAGCTGTTCTATGTTCTGTATTTCGATAGGGATTTCATTTTCAGTAGCCGGTTGGTGAATTGCTTCTGGTAGGTTTTCAGTTTTAGATTTTTGTCGCTTGCTACTGCTACTGCTACTGCTACTGCTAGCACATTTTTCTTCCCTTTCCCCATGCTGTATTTCTACAGAAGGTTCATTTGCAATAGCCGGTTCACGAGAAGCTGTTTCCACCAGGCATCTAGCTTTACGTTTTTTTCGACTAGTGCTTTTCTCTTGACTTGCTAGAAGCTGTTCTGCGCCAGCTGCCGCCGCTTCCCTAGGAATTGCAGTTGCAGCAGCCAGTTCACGGGCTAGCTTTTTTTCTTTATGTTTTCGATGATTGCGAGCATTTCTGGTAATGGCATTGACCTGCCCGGCTTTTTAGGGCCAAATTTACATAGAAATCCCAGCCCCAATTGT
>CAYXNR010000013.1:0-22990 GCA_964466595.1 uncultured Coxiellaceae bacterium
CAACAAGCAAAATAAATTGCTTGATGATAATGAGATTTCCTTTTTTTTATGGATACAAACCTGTCTCGGCTTTAAAAAAGCAATTGAGGAAAGCGAGTCCATCACTCAATTATCTGAACTTAAAACACTTGCTTATACAAAAATCACGAATTCTACCCTGAATATTTTAAATGCTGTTACGGCAGCAAAATCTTCTCGGCATTCTTGGAATGATTTGCAATTTAAGGCGATAAAAGAATATTTGGATAAGTTACATCTGACTATTCATTGCGAAACCACAGTGCTTACAAGCGCGATTAATCAACACAATGAAAAATTTCGTAATGAATGGAATTTTTGGCCTCGTAAAAAAACCTTAAAAAATCTTTTTGAATCGATTTCAAAAGAATGTCCGGTTGGACTGCGGATGAGCTAAGTTAAGCTTCTGCAAAATGAGCTGTGTCAGTTCTTATCTAATCCGCTCTAGATGCCAGCTTTCGTTGGCATGACCGTATTCCTTATCCGGAATTCGCGTTAAAAGGACTCGCGGGGATTCCAGGGCAGCGCTTGAGCCATTTGCTCATACAAAGCGCGGGCGGCTTCCGTCTTGGCTGGCGGTGTAAGAATCTGCAAGATCACGTATTGATCGCCGGCCTGGGGCTTGGCTGGCAGGCCGCGATGCTTTAAACGCAATTTCTGTCCTCCTTGTGAACCGGCCGCCAATTTTAATTCTACTTTTCCGCCTAGGGTAGGTACGGCTATTTTTGTACCTAAAGCTGCTTCCCAAGGTGTAATAGGCAAGGTGAGATAGATGTCCTGGCCTTCTAGCTTAAAATAGCGATGCGGCGCTATTTCAATTTCAAGAAAAAGATCACCGCCTTGAATACCTTGGCCGGCCAAACGCAGTTGTTGCCCTGAGACGATGCCCCTCGGAATATTTACCTTGAGGGTTCGTAGAGTATACTGAATTTGCCCTCGTGCATCGGCCATCGGGACCTGTAATTGAAGGGTCTTGGCGCCGCCTTGATAAGCCTCTTCGAGCGAAATCTGAATTTTTGCTCGCTGGTTTTGACCACGCGGCGCTTTTTTACGAAAACCGCCGCCAAAAGCTTGGTGCGCTTGATGAAAGCCTTCCGCGCCTCCTCCTCGCGCACTTTGCCCAAAAAGCATGGAAAAGAAATCACTGAAGCCGCCCAAATCTTCAGCGCCCTCGCCACCACTAAAAAGATCCTCAAAACCGCCAGCAGGCTGCCAACCAGGCGGCGGTCTAAAATCCTGGCCGCTCTTCCAATTCGCCCCGAGTTGATCATAGGCACTACGTTTTTTAGGATCCTTTAAAACCTCATAGGCTTCTTGGACTTCCTTAAAACGTTCTTCGGCTTGGGATTCTTTACTCACATCGGGATGATATTTACGAGCCAACTTGCGGTAACTTTTTTTGATCTCATCCTCAGAAGCACCGCGCGCTAGGCCGAGGATGGCATAGTAATCTTTAAATTCCATTATCGGGTAATCGCACAGTTAAGACATCGCATTTGGCGCCATGTAAAATGGCATTGGCTGTCGAGCCAAGCAATAAAGAGAGCCCATGTCGGCCATGACTACCGCAGATGATTAAATCTGCCTTGATTTCCTCTGCTATCTTGAGAATTTTTGTTTTTGCGGGTCCAATTTCAATCCACTGATGATCTCTCGCTACCTTTAGTTTTTCCCCGAGTTTAGCGAGTGTGTCGCGGGCTTCTCCAATGAGTTGTTCTTCGATGTCTTCAATACCCAAATAAGCATAGCTATAGCCTGGCAGGGGTTCAACGACATGAATTAAACTTAATTGAGCGCTGGTGTATGCACGAATTCCTTCTACCTTACTGAGGATAAAGCTTGTTTCTTCACTGAGATCAGTTGCAAATAAGATTTGTTTATACATGGGCGTTCTCCTGTCCTGCCATACTTAATTTTCATCTGCCAATGATGAAGAAATTTTACCATGAACCGCAAAAATGAGGTGATTATCCTTTGCTTCAACCTGTATTCGATCACCGGGCATAAATTTGCCCGCTAAAAGATCTTGTGCAAGCGGGTTTTCAACATGCTGCTGAATTGCTCTTTTCAAAGGACGGGCTCCATAAATAGGATCATAACCTGTGGCTATTAAATAATCCAATGCGCCCTGCGTCAGCTCTAAACCAAAATCTTTTTCGGCTAAGCGTTGACTGAGCAGATGAATTTGAATCTTCGCTATAGACTGAAGCTGTGTTTCACTTAAGGGATGAAAAACAACCACCTCGTCAATCCGGTTTAAAAATTCTGGCCGGAAATGCCGACTTACAATTTCAAGAACAGCCTTTCGCATTTCAGCATATTTTTTATCGCCTGAAAGCTCCTGAATGCGATCTGAACCGAGATTAGAGGTCATAACCACAACCGTATTACGAAAATCAACGGTACGGCCTTGGCTGTCGGTTAAACGGCCATCGTCAAGCACTTGTAGCAAAATATTAAAAACATCGGGGTGAGCTTTTTCGACCTCGTCTAATAAAATAACAGAATAGGGTTTACGACGGACAAGCTCAGTCAGATACCCCCCTTCTTCGTAGCCGACATAGCCAGGTGGTGCACCCACTAAACGAGCAACAGCATGCTTTTCCATAAATTCGGACATGTCTACTCGAATCAGGGCCTCTTCAGTATCGAAAAGAAAGGCAGCAAGAGCCTTACATAATTCAGTTTTTCCAACACCCGTTGGACCTAAAAATAGAAAGGAGCCAATGGGCCGCTTGGAGTCGGAGAGACCGGCTCGTGAACGGCGAATAGCATTCGCTACAGCAGTCACGGCCTGATCTTGGTTAATAATTCTTTTATGCAAGGCTTCTTCCATATGCAGTAATTTTTCTTTTTCGCCTTCTAGCATTTTGGAAACGGGGATATGCGTCCATTTGGAAACGACTTCGGCAATTTCTTCTTCGGTCACCCGGTTACGGAAAAGTGATTTGCCGCTTTTGGGGGCTTGCAGAGAATCGGCTAATTGTTTTTCTAATTCTGGAATACGACCATATTGCAGTTCGGCCATGCGGGTTAAATCGGAAGCACGACGCGCGGTTTCTAATTCTAGACGTGCTCTTTCTAGCTTAGTTTTGATTTGTTGAGAACCCTGTAAAGCAGCTTTTTCGCTCTGCCATACTTTTTCTAAGCTTTCCGCTTCTTTTTCTAATTTGCTCAAATCTTTTTCTAATTTTTCGAGACGTTTTTTGGAGGCCTCATCTTTTTCTTTTTTTAAGGCCTCGCGCTCTATTTTAAGCTGAATCAGTTTACGATCTAATTTATCTAGTTCTTCGGGTTTTGAGTCAATTTCCATGCGGATGTGACTCGCCGCTTCATCAATTAAGTCGATCGCCTTGTCTGGTAAATTACGATCGGTAATATAGCGATGAGAGAGAGTAGCGGCCGCCACAAAGGCAGCATCTGCTATTTCGACACCATGGTGCAATTCATAGCGCTCTTTTAAGCCCCGCAAAATGGCAATGGTATCTGCTACCGAAGGTTCTTCGACTAAGACGCGTTGAAAACGGCGCTCTAAAGCTGCATCTTTTTCAATATATTTTCGATATTCATCGAGGGTGGTCGCTCCCACGCAACGAAGCTCACCTCGCGCCAAAGCAGGTTTTAACATATTGCCGGCATCCATGGAGCCCTCGGCTTTTCCGGCACCGACTACATTGTGAATTTCATCAATAAAAAGAATGACTTGACCAGCGCGCGTGGCGAGGTCTTTTAAAACGGCTTTCAGCCGTTCTTCAAATTCGCCGCGGAATTTTGCACCGGCCACTAAGGCGCCTAAATCTAAAGAGAGGACGCGTTTATTCAATAAACCTTCGGGTACCTCGCCATTCACAATTCTTTGTGCTAGGCCTTCTACAATCGCTGTTTTACCGACACCCGGTTCCCCAATTAAAACGGGATTATTTTTGGTTCGGCGCAATAAGACCTGAATGGTACGTCGAATCTCTGCATCACGACCAATTACCGGATCTAATTTACCTCGCTCGGCCATGGCGGTAAGATCAATGGTATATTTTTCAAGAGCACGGCGTTGCTCTTCTGCGTTGGGGTCCTTGATCGATTGGCCGCCCCGTTCTTCATCAATAGCCTTCTCTAGACCTTTCGCAGTCACACCGATTTTTCGTAAAAGCTCGCCGAGGGTTCCAGAATCCTCAACAGCGGCTAAGAGGAATAATTCACTGGAGATATAATCATCTTTTCTTTTTTGAGCCAATTTATCCATCACATTCAAAATACGATTGAGTTCATTGGACACATGGATTTCACCCTGCGTACCTTCCACCTGTGGCAAGCGATTCAGAGCTGTATCCAATTGAGAACGCAGTCCCGCCATGTTGATCTTGGATTTTGTTAAAAGAGAAGGCAGTGTACCGCCTTCTTGATCGAGGAGGGCCTTCATGACATGTTGGGGCTCGATGAGGCTATGATCTCGGCCCAGCGCTAATGATTGGGCTTCTGATAAGGCCGCTTGAAATTGAGAGGTTAACTTATCCATTCGCACGCTGGAATATCCTTCTGGTTAGCTAAGATCTATTCTAACATGGGGATGGGAAAAGCGAATATCAATCACTTGTCTTCCTGCGAAGGCGGGGATCTAATATAGAAGGCACTGGATCCCCGCCTTTGCGGGGACGCAAGCGCTTTCGGAGGCATCTTGGATTAAATGGGCCGTCTGCGATTCGAACGCAGGACCAACGGGTTAAAAGCCCGCTGCTCTACCGGCTGAGCTAACGGCCCAGAGCTGGATTATCTTACTGTACTCTCAAAAAATATCAACGTCCGGGTGCATCTCCCCATAAATATTTATGCAATTGAATTTGAAAACGAACGGGTAATTGATCGCTTAAAATCCAATCAGCCAATTCTTTTGCAGTTTGCTGACCCGCGCTAGGGGAAAATAAAACCTGACAAAGTCGGGTGAGCTGATATTTTTCTAGCATTTCACAAGACCATTCATAATCTTGTCGGTTACAAATAACAAATTTAATTTGATCCTTCGGAGAAAGATACTGCAGATTAGTCCATAAATTTTTCTCAACTTCTCCAGAAGCTGGTGTTTTTAAATCTACCACCTTCACCACTCGCGAATCGACCAAGGAAAGATCCAAGGCACCACTGGTTTCAAGGGAAACCACTAGCTGAAGATCGCAGAGTTGTTTCAAAAGGGCAAGACAGGTCTTTTGAGCGAGGGGTTCTCCGCCAGTAACGGTGACATGCTGGGTTTGATAGCCTTTGACCTGCTCTATAAGCTCTGCAAGGCTGCGCCAGGTTCCGCCATGAAAGGCGTAGCTGGTATCACAATATTGACAGCGCAGTGGACAACCGGTTAAACGAATAAAAACAGTTGGAATACCTACTGTAGCAGTTTCGCCTTGCAGAGAATAAAAGACTTCTGTAATACGTAAGCGCTGCTCTACCGCCATAGTCTGATTAATGACCGCTTTGTTTAAGCAGCTTGAGCTGTTCCATTGCTAAACGTGCTGAAGGAGTCCCTGGATATTGATTAATAATTTTCTTAAAAGAACTTTTTGCCGCCGACCATTTCAGAAGACTGGCATTGATTAGGCCTAATTTTAATTCGGCATCTGCCACACGTGGACTGGCGGGATATTGCCTAATAATGGCAGTAAATTCCGAAGCAGCCTGCTCATTTTCGCCAGTTAGACTATAAAGCTCTCCTAGCCAATAATGTGCATTTGCTGCAAATTGGCCGGAAGGATATTTTGCTAGCATTTTTTGCAAAGCTATAATGGCTTCATTATATTTTTTAATTTTAATCAGATTATAGGCTGTTTGATAAACAGCCTGCTCTTCTGCAATATTAGGTTGTTCTTGCGGAACTACCAGCCGCTTTTCTGCAGAGGCCGTCGTAGTTGGGGAACGAGGACGATCTGCTAGTGTGGTCGCGGATTTTCCTAGCACTGCTAGCTCTGTTTTAACCATATTTTTAGAACGGGGAGTCTGAGGCGCATTATTTGCTTCTTCATCGCTTACACGAGGAAAGGTAGTCATTGCCTGCTGCTGGGCTAGATCTTTATTTTGATCTTTATTTAGATCTTTGTTTGAGCCTGTAGCATGCAGATCTCGCTGACTACGAAGCTCCTGCAATTGATGCGTGAGCTCTTCCACCTGCCCGCGCAAAGCCTGCACCTCTCCCTGCATACCATTGAGTCGATTGGAAAGATCGCTCTGCCGCATATTGGCTAGCTGCTGCTCCATTTGCTCTATTTTTTGCTCCATCGTGGCCGGTGCTTCAGCTGGCGCCCGCAGCGCCTCATTTAAACTAGATTTTGAATTGCTATCGAGCTCCTCAGAAGCTTGACTATCGTTGGAGAGGCTATCGACATCATAAACAGGAGCGGTATGCTCTGCATAAGCAAAAACACTAGCTTGGCTGAGACTTAGAACAGCCAGACCCATTATAAATAGTTTCATATTTTTGCTGAAGGAGCTCATTTTTTTGTCACTGTTGTAAGTAAACTAAAACACCACGACGGTCTAACTGATAATCCGACTCTGTACGTCCATTGGCTGCTAATTTTTCAGCTCCATAGCTAATGATACGGAGTTGAGAAGACTTGACACCCTGCCCCTTTAAGAGCTCTTGAATAGCTTTAGAGCGACGTTCCCCTAAGGCAATATTATATTCCCGGCTGCCACGTGGATCCGTATGCCCTTCAATTAAGGCCTTGGCATTGGGATGGCTGTTTAAATATCGAGCATTAGCCTCAATTGCCGGCTTATCTTCCTCTCGAAGGCTACTTTTATCATAATCAAAATGATAAGTCCGCTTAGCCAATTCATTATTCGCCTCAGTTTCGGAGCCTTGTATAGTGGGTTCCTCACCCAAACCAACAGACTGAGCGGCATTGTAGTTGGTATCTCCATCGATAATGGAGCTGGCTTCTTTTTGTCCATGCCATGCAGCACAAGCAGCTAAAAGACTTATGCTACTCCCAAGCAAAATGCTGCGAAAATATGATTTTAATCGCATAGAAATTCTCCTTTCTCTATCATTTTTTCAAGTATACTCAGAAACTCGAGAACATCAAGACAAAAACGGCGACCAGGCAGGATCTTGCGCCTCTCCATCACGCGCTGGCAAGCGTAGCTGAATCCGTCCATCGATTGATACCATTGCAAGCATATTTTGACCCTGATAAACCGTATCGTATAAGACCATACTGCCATTGGGTGCAACGCTTGGAGAAGAACTATCATGGGTGCCAGCTGGCGTGAGAAGACGCATTACGCCAGAGTTGAGGTCAAAAAGAGCGAGATTATAGGCATCATCTTTCTTATGGATGGTCACCAAGCGCTTGCCATCCGCTGTTATGCCGCCGCGAGCATTATAATTACCCTCATAAGTCATCCGACTGATTGTGCGAGTAGCAAAATGATATTGATAAATTTGCAGACCGCCGCTACGCGTTGAAGTAAAAACAAGGTATTGACCATTGGGAGACCAGGCGGGTTCGGTATTAATATAATAATCCTGGGTCACTTGACTCAGTTGATGAGAATTTAAATCCAAGACATAGATATTTGGCGATTCTCCTTTCGATAAAACTAAGGCTAATTTTTTGCCATCCGGAGACCAAGCCGGTGCGCCATTAATACCCGGCAACTGGCTCACTAACTGGCGAGTACCGCTTGCTAGATCTTGAATGTAAATCGCCGCTCGGCGTTTTTCAAAAGAAACATAGGCTAGCTGTTTGCCATTCGGAGACCAGGCAGGAGACATGATCGGGTCAGTTGAAGAAAGCAAGAGGCGCGGATTGTAACCATCCTCATCTGATACTTCTAAGGAATAACGAGGCGGCGCTGAAGACGTCCGCTTCACGACGACATAGGCGAGACGTGTTGAAAAAATACCACGCGTTCCGAGAATTTTTTCATAAATCAGATCACTTATCTGATGCGCTGTTTGGCGCAATTGTTTTCCTGAAATCTGCCATTTTTGACTGAGCATGATTGCTTGCTGTGAGGAAGAGGCGGCTGCTCCTTTTTTTGCTAAGCTTTTTCCTTTGAAGGCATCTAATAATTGAAAACTGACCTCATAGCGATCACTGCTCAGGGCCTTCACTCGTCCAAGAACGATATTATCAGTTCCCAAACTCTGAAAATAAGACAGGGGAACTTCGCTCGCCTCAGTCGGTAGCTTGCTTAAACTGCCTTGATTATATACCTTAAACCGACCGCTATGTTGTAAATCATTATTAATAATCTCCGATACGCGCTGTGGCGCCTGAGCTTCTTCCGCAAAGGGTACAACCACAATCGGAATAGCTCCTGAAACACCTTGGGTAAGCTCTAAATTAAGAAGAGCATAAGCTGAATGAAAAGGAAGGAAGGAAAACAAGAGCGTGACAAACAGAATAAAATTAGGCATAGCCTATCCTCTCAGCATCTAAAACGCTTAGGATACTGTGAGTTCTTTCTCCTGTACAGACTTCGAGGCCATAACCTGTAAGCGTTTCATCACTTCTTGCTCCTGAAGGGGCGGACTAAACAAATAACCTTGCATCAACTGACAGCCCAGCTTTTGGAGAAAAAGTTTTTGGGTCTCATTTTCCACGCCTAGCGCAATAATTTTTTTATCGAGATTCTTCGCCAAAAAAATCATCATGCTGACGATGGCTTCTGATTCTTTACTCGTCGCAAGATCGCGAATAAAGCTATTATCAATTTTTAAAAAATCCAAGGGGAAGTTTTTTAAATACCGTAGCAAGACATCACCCCCCTCAAAATGATCTACGGTCATCCGGATGCCGAGACGCGCTAAAATCTTAAAGGTCTTTTCTAAGTTGGCTGATTGCTTCAAAATATCGCTTTCTGAAACCTCAAAGATAAGCGTTCGTGGATTAACCTGGGTTTCTTGTATAATATGCAAAAGTGTACTAACAAAATGACGACTTTCAAGCTGCTGAAGAGAGATGTTAAGAGAGAGTGCCGGGATAGGATAACCCTGAGATTGCCACAGCTTCAGCTGATAACAGACATGACGCAAAAGCCATTCACCAATTATTTCTATTCTGCCATTTTGTTCTGCAATTCGAATAAATTCTCGCGGTGAAATGAGGCCGAATTCGGGGTGCTGCCAGCGTAATAAAACCTCCCATCCAAAGATTTTATTTTTTTCTACATCCATTTGCGGCTGGTATTCCACCTTTAATTCCTCAAAGATGAGATCACGACACAGCGCTGAGCTTAAAGCCAATTCTCGTTGGGAGTGGCTATACATATCGAGGTGGTAATATTGATAGGGCTGGGAACCTTTTTCCTTTGCCTGTGAGAGAGCCTGCGCTGCATTTCGAAAAAGGGTATCAACCGAGCCACCATCTGCTGGATAAATGGCAATACCAATATTAGCGCTCAGAAATAATTCTTGACGCTCAATAGAGAAAGGTTCTTCTAGTTTTTGAAGCAAGCGACGGACAATTAAGCCGGCGGATTCGGGATGACTTAATTGAGAAAGCAGAATAACAAAAATATCGCCTGAAAAACGACAAAGGGAATCAATTTGACGAATTGAAACTTGCAAGCGAAGAGCCACCTCTCTTAAGGCCTGATCGCCAATTTCATAACCCAGGGTATTATTGATGATGCTAAAATTTTTTAAATCAAGAAATAAGATACCAAAGCAAGTTGTATTGCGTTCGCTTTGATTTAAAATAAGCTGGACTTGTTCCTTAAATACCGATAGACAGGGAAGACCCGTCACCGCATCTCGTAAAACTTCTTGTGTGAATTTATTTTTATATTCCGCCAACTCGTGATTTAATTGTTGTTCCTTGAGATCACTATTTTGTAATTTTTTTTTAGTACGAAAAAGCTGGGCT
This sequence comes from uncultured Coxiellaceae bacterium, assembly GCA_964466595.1. Classification (GTDB taxonomy): domain Bacteria; phylum Pseudomonadota; class Gammaproteobacteria; order DSM-16500; family DSM-16500; genus JABDGC01. The sequence continues at coordinate 9,879 of CAYXNR010000013.1, forward strand.
TTTAAGTATAGAAGATAGAAGACCTGGCCGCATAACAGCCCGCCTACCAGAAAAACAATGAAGGCTCCTATTACTTGCGCTTCCAGCACCGGGGCTCTCCTCTCTATATTTGTTTATTTTAACATAGTTAGCGCTGGAACAGGGCTAATAAATGATCTATTTTTGATCATTTATCCTTTAACTGCTCCAAAAATCGAGGGTGTCTTTATTTTCCAGCACATTTTCTGGCTTAACCTTCAGTACAAATTGTTGGAAGGGTTCAAAAGAATAAATATCAGAAGGAACGGGCAGAGGAGAGGCCTTCAATACAGCTGCACGCGCTGAACGATCGAGTAGCAGATCCCCGCTGCTTCTGATGATATTCACTTCCATCACCACGCCGCCCGGCGCTAAGCGGATTAAGAGTTCGCAAGAGAGACGTTTATTGATATGGCTTGGCACGACCCACTGCTGGCCAATAGCTTGCAAAATAAGTGCTTTATATTTATTAATCACACCCTGCTTATGTTGGGAGCGCTGACCGGCAAGTTGCTTTTGTTCTTTCATGAAGCGTTGCAAGGTTTTTTCCGATTGGGCTTTTAATTCACTGCTGAATTTATTTTTGATTTGCTTCTGCTTGGCGAGCGCCTGTTTTTTAATTTCATTTTCGAGCTCAGCCAATAATTGTTTGCTGATTTCTTTTTTAACGATTTTGGAGGGACTCTCTTGCAAGCGCTTCTTGGATTCATCTGGCAGCGCTAATTTTGCAACCGGCGAAGGCGCTTTCGCTGCTTCCTCAGTTGGAGCCGGCTTGGCTTCAGCAGGCTTGGCGACAGGCTCCTCTTTTTGGCTAGCGGATTCCTGTATGGGGGGCTTGGCTTCCACTGCCTTGGTCGGCGGCGCGAGAACAGGCGAGTCATTTAAAGCCACAGCATTCACTATCTTGGTATCAGTGTTCGATACCACAGGCATGGGCGCCGAAAATTCGAGGCTAGCAACTAAAATTAATAAAATAAAAAGATGCAAACCTGTCGACAGTAGCAAGGCTTTTTTAGCTGTAGTAGGCTGCATACGCTTATACCACCTTGAAAAAAAGCTAAGAAGAATTTTTGTTTAGGGGCTGCGTAATCAGGCCTACTTTGTTTGCGCCTGCTTCTTGCAGAAGAACCATAGCTTCAACCACTTTACCATAATTCACATTTTTGTCACCGCGCACCAGAACCGGTCTTTGTTCTGCCTGAGCGACTGTTTCTGAGAGCTGGGTTTGCACGAGGTTGCTTAAGACGCGAGCAGTAAGCGGCTGATTTGGTTTAGCGGCAATATTTAAATAATAATTCCCCTCTGCATCCACGGTGACGATAAGCGGTTCTTTTTGATCGGGCGGAATAGCTTTTGCCTCAGTTTTTGGTAACTCCACTTTTACCCCCTGGGTGAGCAAGGGTGTAGTAATCATAAAAATAACCAAGAGAACCAACATCACGTCGATGAAAGGAACAACATTGATCTCAGACATGAGGCGCCGTGATCTACCTTGAAAAAGATGACTCATAGCAGACTCCCATCCTCTTCCTGTGATGGTTGTTGCGCATGGTGAAATAAAATATTGATGAAAGATTCTTGAAAGGCATCGTAACGATTTAATAAACGGTTTGCTTCTGTAGAATAACGGTTATAAGCAATCGCTGCAGGAATAGCAGCAAATAAACCCATGGCTGTTGCAATTAAAGCCTCTGCAATGCCGGGTGCGACCATGGCGATGGTGGCTTGCTGCACATGCGAGAGGGATTGGAAAGAAGTCATAATGCCCCAGACCGTGCCAAATAAGCCAATATAGGGACTAATGGAACCAATAGTAGCCAGGATCGGTAAATTACTTTCTAAATGATCTTGTTCCTCTGCTTGGACTACACGCATCGCTCGCTTAACGCTCGCTAACATGGCTTGCACCGTCATACCAAGCTGATTCAAGCGTAAAAATTCTCTAAAGCCGGCATGGAAGATGGATTGTAGCCCTTGTAAATGAGCTTTGCTTTTGAGACTTTCTGCATATAACTTCGATAAATTTTTTTCATCCCAAAAGTCTTCTTCAAAGCCTTTGATTGAACGATTCACTTGCTTCAGGTAAGCGGCTCTTTGAAAAATATAGGTCCAGGAAAGAATGGAAGCACTGATTAGGATCAGTAGAACAGCTTTTACAATCAAGCCGGCGTTTAAAAAATAGGCGAATAAAGTAGAATCAAAGCTCACGTGAATCTCCCTCAATGATCAGGCAAAGTATGTCTACTATCCTAGCGAGGGAGTGCGGTGGAAGCAAGAGCTAGCATTTTAAGCCAGCTTGTAGTGGTGGGAGAGTATCATTCTCTCTTTTGAGTTCTCCACCATGTAAGCGGAAGCGGGTGGCGGCATCAACACGAATACCTTGCCCCGGATCAAGGCCCTCATGAAGCGCTGCCAAGCACTTATTGTAGCGATTCTTTTCTGTGTTATTTTTAGTTCCCCTAAGAGAGCCAACGAAAGGATTACAATTATTTTTATACTTATTTTTTTCCGTCTTCAGTGCAGCAAGCAGATTGCTTATTTCTCTGGTACTCATAGAACAATGATTATTCTTAAGAGCCGCCTTCACGGTGTTCACATTCCATTTATCATTCGTGAAACCGGTTCTGAGATAGTTAACGAATCGCGCGCTGTGTTTTGCTAAAGCAGCTGCTAAGCCTGCCATAATCCCTGCGCCAATAAACATGCCGACAATAGCGCCGGCTGCGGTGCCCACTCCCGGAATTGCAGAACCAGCCATCGCTCCGAGAACTGCGCCCTTTATCACCCCAGCATAAATACCCGCCGCTATTGCAGCCAAACGCCATAGACTACGCAGGATCTTTTTGCCTTGTAAGAGATTGCTCGTTGAGACAGCTGCTTTGATGCTCGAATAACCAGCCCCAATGGCGGCACAAACAGCGGCAGTGAAAATTACAATCATTACCAGAATACCTAGCAGAATAGCGCAGAAACCCTTTCCATCATCCTTACTACCGCCACCTCCTACACTAGGTGAAGAAGAACTACCACCGCTCACATTGCTACCAACTGTGCCAAAAAAATGAGCTGCATGTCCTGCGCCTGAGCCAAGCGCCTGACCAAGGTGTAAGGCTCCCTGCCCAGCACAACGCACTGCCTGTACAGTGCCCTCAACTACTAGTTTGCTTAATTGAATAGAAGTACAAAGGTCATTGTAAAAGTAGAGACGGCGGGGATAATGAGACATCAGATAATAATCAAAAAAATCCAAGTGCTTATGATAAACATAGCCCGGACACCTGACATAATAAGGATGATATTCCCTGCGAATACGGGCTATATCTTCTGGTTTATATACTTTTTGAAATTCTTTTTGTTTCTTCTGCGGTAAATTATTCCACCAGTTCTCAGCCTTTTCGTAAGGAGGTGGAGGGACTTCTACATCTCCCTGATAGGGCGGCGGTGGGATTTCAAAAGCTTTTAGAAAACTACTATTTTGTAACCAAGGGTATTTTTGACTAAGCTCATTATAAAAATAAAATATCAGAAAATAATCACAAGCACCTAAGTCCTGGGTTGAATAAAATTCCTTGCCATAGTCTTTGGGAAAACTATTTTTATAATATTTTTTGAGTTGAGAAATTTGCTGCTTGGATAATTTTCTCCCTTCCTTCTGCATGTTGGAACATTGCTCTGGCGTCAAGGCATTCCACCACTCTACAACCTGATCATAGGAAACTCTATAATTCTCAGGCGGTGGAGCAGAGGGTAGTTTCGCCTCTTGCTCTTGTCCATACCCCGGAGGAGGAGTTTGATCTTGGGAAGCATCATAATAAGAAGGAGGTAATGGGTTTCGCTGCATGTTTTCATATCATAAAAATAAGTTGCGCGTATATTATAGCATTAAGATTAAGGAAATATTAGAAAAGAGTAAGGCTATATCTCTGTACGGTACAAAAATCATTTTTGTCATTCTGAGCGCAGCGAAGAATCTGTATCTCATTGATAATTCAGATCCTTCGCTACGCTCAGGATGACAATCGGGATTCAGTGGGGTCACCACCGACGCCCAAGACGGCTATGTTCCGGTTCCACCGGTTCCACCTTTTCTTCCTCTATTGCAAGCTGCTGCAGCTTTTGTTCTAATTTGGTAATGACTGCTGCTTGTCCCCCCCTATCTCCCATACCTTCTATAGTAGAGCGTAAGTGTTTCAGTTCTTCATTTATACCCACAGTTGGTGATTTCTCTATTAGTCCCTAGCTGAGAAAAACGAGTTACAACAAGCCCCAGAATAAGCCTGGACTCCTCATTCAAATAGCCAGGACGACGAGCTTCCATCACGAGATTCATTACGCCTGCCATTACTGGTACCAACTGGGTTGATAACAAGTCGGCCGCTTTGGCTCTGTCAATTGCTCTTGTTCGAATTAGAGGTTTAATTTTCTTCTAATAAACTCAAGTTTTTAGGAACCTGCAAGTGCTCGGGTAGCTTGAGGCCAAAATGCGTATAGGCTTTGTGGCTAGCAATACGGCCGCGGGGGGTGCGCATAATCAAGCCGCGTTGGATGAGAAAAGGCTCAATGACGTCTTCGATCGTTCCTTTTTCTTCATTGATAAAAGCAGCTAGGTTTTCAATGCCGACAGGGCCGCCGCTAAAATGATCGATCAAGGCAACAAGCAGTTTTCGATCCATCATATCTAAGCCTTGTTCATCGACATCGAGAAAATTGAGTGCTGCTTGCACAACAGAAATGATAACACGGCCTTCGGCTTTGACTTCGGCAAAATCGCGTACCCGGCGTAATAAGCGATTGGCAATGCGTGGTGTGCCGCGTGAACGCCTGGCAATTTCTTCGGCAGCTTCTTTTTCGATGCTGATATTTAAAATGCCGGCTGAGCGGAGGACAATTTCTGTTAATTCAGGTAAGAGATAAAATTCTAGACGAGCGACAATTCCAAAACGATCGCGCAGCGGTGAGGTTAAAAGACCGGCGCGCGTGGTGGCGCCAATTAAGGTAAAAGGCGGTAGATTTAATTTGATTGAACGGGCAGAGGGCCCTTCACCAATTAAAATATCAATTTGATAATCTTCCATGGCGGGATAGAGTACTTCTTCCACTACTGGACTTAAGCGATGAATTTCGTCAATAAATAAAACATCATGTTCTTGAAGATTGGTGAGCAAAGCAGCCACATCGCCGGCTCTTTCTAAAACAGGGCCGGAGGTTTGTTTTAAATTAACGCCTAATTCATTCGCTACGATATGAGCCAAGGTGGTTTTTCCCAAACCGGGGGGCCCAAAAATTAAAACATGATCTAAGGCCTCCTTTCTTGCTTTGGCCGCTTGAATGAAAATTTCCATTTGCTCGCGTGCGGCCTGTTGCCCGACATATTCGCGGATAAATTTTGGCCGCAAGGCTCTGTCGAAGGGCTCGGCTGTCTCTGTTTGTTCTGGGGAGAGTAGGCGATCTTCACTCATGCGCTGACCTCCTGTAAGGCACGACGAATCATTTCTTCACTGCTGCTCTTCCCTTCATCAACCTTAGCGACAGCACGGCTGGCTTCTTGGGGTTTATAGCCGAGGGCAATGAGAGCAGCAATGGCGTCTTGTAAAACTTGATTGCGAGAGGGTTGGTCAGAGGAAGCTAGTGTGGCAGTCGATAAGTCCTCAGACCAATCCTTGAGCTTATCACGCATTTCAATAATTAAACGCTCGGCTGTTTTTTTGCCAATTCCCGGCAAACAGACTAGTTTGACTGTTTCTTGGTTAAGTACGCAACGGGCAAACTCCTCTGGCTCGATGCTTGAGAGAATAGTCAGGGCTAAACGTGGACCGACGCCATTCACTTTTAAGAGTGCTCGAAACAAACTACGCTCTGGACGAGTTGAGAAGCCATAGAGATGATGGGCATCTTCACGTACCACTAAATGGGTATAAAGAATAAGCTCCTGACCGACTTCAGGAAGACGATAAAAGGTACTCATGGGAGCCGCGATTTCATAGCCCACGCCTTGTACTTTGAGTAAGAGATTTGGTGCTTGTTTTTCTAGCAAGGTGCCAAAAAGTTGTCCGATCATAAGAGATTTCCCTAGGGGCTTTACTCAGGATGATACCGCAAAAGCATTTCTGGCACACGAGCAAAATCTTCTATAAGATCCTTAAAATCTCACCTTACGCGCCGTCGTCCCCCGCGTAAGTGAGTTAAAATTTAAAACATAGGAGGATTTCGAAATATGCGAATTAGGTTTTGGGCGAAGACCTTTATTCCAGGAAAACTTTTCAGAATAAACGACGAAGAACTGACCTGGCATGCTCGCATCTTGTCTGGGATGCCAGAACAGGAAGACTCTCTCATTCCTCTCTTTGCAATTATTCCTTCCCTGTGGTTTCTTGGCTCTTCCTATACAACGGATAACCGAAGCTTTTCTAAGGATATCCATGCCTCAGCTCGAATGGCGACGCTGATTGACATTCAGGGTCCGGATAAAATCAAGCTTAGTCGTGAAATCCGTCCCACCATTCAGGTACGGGGCTTGTTAATGGATTGGATTGGTAACAAACATGAGCATGTGACGATGAAAAAAGCACAGTATGCTCCAAATAGTAATCAGGAAAGTATTGAACAAAGCAAAGAGGCCATTCACATCGCCTTTAAAACTGTGATAAGCAATCCTTTTTTTGAGCTTGGTGGCATCCACTATGCTCCACCAACCATACAAGAATTTGATTTAGACTTAAATTTTAAAGAGGCTGGGCAAATTAACTTGAGGCTCAGAGGAAGAACCACTCGTTTTCCTGCTTTTGAAGCCTATGTACAGATAGAAGATAATGAACCTGTCTGTCTTTTTCAGTATCATCCGCCGAAAGGTGCAACGCCTCTTAATTTATTTTATGGTTGGCAAGCTGTTCAAATAGAAAAGTGTATTTCGACTCAAATAGAGAAGAAGTTAGAAAAACAGGACCCCTTGTATTCAAGCAAGGAAAAGGGCGAGAACCAGCCTTATTTTGGCTTAAAAAGTCGTCTTTAAGAGCGCTCTTCCGACAGTTTAAGCCTCATCTCACGACTGTGCGCATGGCAAAGCGCAATAGCAAGCGCATCGGCGGCATCGCTCTGCAGTTTTGCTTGCAGCTGAAGCAGACGTTTAACCATTTGCTGAACCTGATCCTTCGAGGCTGCACCATAGCCGACAATGGCTTTTTTAATCGCACGGGCAGAATATTCAATCACAGGCAAAGCAAGCGCAACTAAGACAGCACCTCGCGCTTGGCCTAGTTTTAAGGCTGAATTAGGATTGGCATGCATGAAAACCTGCTCGATAGCTGCTTCCTGCGGTTGATAGTGAGCCATAATCTCGCGCAATCCGCTATCAAGTTGTTGCAAACGAGTAGCTAGACTCTCTCCTTTTAAACTAAGACAGCCATGGGCTAGATGAATACTGCGCTGGCCTTCTACACGAATGAGACCATAACCCGTCTTCCTTGATCCTGGATCTATTCCAATGATAATGGTCATCTCGCCTCAAACCTTCCTTGAAAAATTAGGAAACTGTTAGTTCCTCGACAAAGTCTGCATTGGTATAAACAGCCTGCACATCTTCTAGCTCTTCTAGATTATCAAGCAGCTCCATGGCTTGCTTTGCGCTTTCTTTATCTTCAATTAAGACTGCGGTCAAAGGCACCATAGTAATCTCTGCTTGTTGCAGCGCTACATTTTTCTCTAGCAGTTTCTTTTTGACGACAAAGAAGATTTCCGGACTAGTAAAAACATCAATGCTTTGATCCTCGTTGACGACCACATCTTCAGCGCCGACTTCCAAGGCTAATTCCATGATCTGTTCTTCTGATTTACCCGGCGCTAAAGAGAGCTGTCCTTGCTTCTTAAATAAATAAGCCACCGAACCATCTGTACCTAAGTTACCACCATATTTGCTAAATACATGTCTGACTTCGCCAACTGTGCGGTTGCGATTGTTTGTCATGCAATCGACAATAATCGCCATTCCTTTCGGACCATAGCCTTCATAACGCACCTCTTCGACCTCATTGCCTTCTAAACCACCGGCACCGCGTTTAATGGCTCGGTCGATAATATCGCGGCTCATATTGGCCGCTAAGGCTTTATCTAGGGCATTGCGCAGCCGGGGATTATCATTTGCCTCGGCACCTGCTCGAGCAGCAACCGTTATTTCTCGAATCAGTTTGGTATAAAGTCTACCGCGCTTGGCATCCTGCCTTTCTTTGCGGTAACGAATATTAGCCCACTTACTATGTCCGGCCATAGCTTAGTTCTCTGCTTTCTTGTTCTTGTCTATAGTCTCTGTACGAATGCGAATACCCAATTCCAATAATTGCTCGGGTTCAACAGTTGATGGCGCCTCCATTAAAGGACAACTTGCTGTTTGGGTCTTCGGAAAAGCAATGACCTCACGAATGGAGCTAGAGCCTGTCATCAGCATCACCAAACGGTCGAGGCCAAAAGCAATACCGCCATGGGGCGGGCAACCGAGCTTCATAGCCTGGAGGAGATGTCCGAATTTTTCCTCTGCTTTTTCTTTCTGTATATTTAAACATTGGAAAACAGCCATTTGTAACTCGGGGGAGTGAATACGAATAGAGCCGCCGCCAATTTCGCTGCCATTTAAAACCATATCATAGGCGCGAGCTAAAAGGGAACTTGGTTTGCTTTGTAAGCTTTCGAGCTCTGTCAGTTGCGGCGCGGTAAAAGGATGATGGCAGGCAGAAAGCCGTCCCTCGTCTTTTTCAAACATGGGAAAATCAATAACCCAGAGTGGATGCCATCCTTCTTTGATTAGTTTAAAATCCTGTCCTAGTTTCAAACGTAAACTACCTAAGGCAGCATTGACGATGGCTGCTTTATCCGCTCCAAAAAATAAGATATCCCCTGCTTTGGCCTTGGCACGTTCTAGGATCGCTTGAATAGCAGTATCCGATAAAAATTTAAGAATAGGTGACTGCGGTCCGCTTTCGGTCATTTTGATATAGGCTAGGCCTTTGGCTCCAAAATTCGCAACATGGTGGGTATAATCATCAATTTCTTTGCGGCTAAGGCCGGCCCCACCTGGTACGGAGAGCACGGCCACTCTGCCCTCTGGATCGCGTGCTGGTTCGGCAAAAACCTTAAATTCACTATTTTGAAGCAGATCCGAGACCTCAATTAATTCTAAGGAGAAGCGTAAATCGGGTTTATCTGAACCATAACGTCTCATGGCTTCGTTATGCGTAAGACGCGGGAAAGGATCTGGTAAACTGACATTTAATAAATCCGCAAAAAGACCGCGAATCATTTCTTCCATCAGCTTTTGAATTTCGGCTTCGTTGAGGAAAGAAGTTTCAATATCTAACTGCGTGAACTCGGGCTGTCGATCTGCGCGTAAATCTTCATCTCGAAAACAACGCACGATTTGATAATAGCGGTCGAGTCCGGCCATCATTAAAATTTGCTTAAATTGCTGTGGTGATTGCGGCAAAGCATAAAAATTGCCTGGATGCACGCGGCTGGGGACTAAATAATCGCGCGCGCCTTCGGGTGTTGCCTTTGTTAAAAAAGGGGTTTCCACTTCTATAAAACCATTTTCATCGAGATAATGGCGCAAATAACGAGAAACTGTGGCTCGAAATTTCATACGCTCTAGCATCTCAGGACGGCGTAAATCTAAATAACGATAATGCAAGCGTATTTCTTCACTGACCTCATGATATTCATCGATGGGAAAGGGAAGGGTTTCAGCACGATTTAAGATAGTCAGCGCTTCTGCCTCTACCTCAACTTCACCGGTAGCTAATTGGCTATTGACTGTCCCAGCCGGACGTTCACAGACACGCCCCCTTACTTGAATAACATATTCATTTCTTAAACTTTCTGCTTGTGCGAACAAGTCTTTTTTTTCGGGAGCAAAAACAACTTGCACGAGACCTTCACGATCTCGCAAATCAAGAAAAATAATCCCGCCATGATCTCGTCTTCGGTGTACCCAACCGGCTAATTGTACTTCTTCATTTAGGCAGGCCTTCGTCACCTGGCCGCAATAGTGTGTGCGCATTTGCATGTGATTCTCTTGTTTATTTTGAGGGATGATTTTTATTATTGTTATAATCCGGCTGGACTACACCTAGGGAAATAACATATTTGAGGGCTTGTTCAACGCTCATTTTTAATTCAATTACTTTATTGCGTGGCACTAACATCATAAAACCTGAGGTTGGATTAGGCGTCGTTGGAATAAATAAACTCACCATGCCACCCTCGCCTACAGATTTTTCAACTTCCTGGGTTCCATCTCCTGTTTGGAAAGCCAAACTCCACATGCCAGCACGGGGGTATTCGACTAAAAGCACTTTGCGAAAGGATTGTCCGCCGGGAGAGAAGAGCGTATCCAGCACTTGTTTGACGCCGGTATAAACACTCCTCACTAAGGGAATGCGGCCCACAAGCAGGTCCCAGCCCTGCACTAACTTTCTGCCGATAAAATTACGAACCAATAAGCCGGTCAGCCAGATTACGGCAAGAGTGATGATGACACCAATACCGGGGATATGAAAGCCTAGCAAAACATCGGGTTGATATTTATGTGGCAGCAGGGAGATGGTGTTATTTAAAATATCGACTAAAAATTTAATCACCAAAAAGGTGGCCCAGATGGGTAGCCAAAATAACAAACCCGACACAAAATAACGTCTAAAATTAACCATCATAATATACCTCTTTTATTTACCTTCTTTACTTTCTGTTTTTGCGGAAGAAGCCGTTTCAGTTTTGGTTTCAGTTGCTGAGGCCTTCGTGCCGCCTTCTTCTTTTTCTTCTTTTTTAGCTTTATTTTTTTGCTTACTGTAATCGCTTGCATACCAACCACTGCCTTTCAGTTGAAAACCCGCGGCGGACACTAATTTTTGTAATTGATTTTTATGGCAATTCGGGCAAGCTTTCAAAGGCTTGGCTGTTATATTTTGGATGGCTTCCATTTTATGGCCGCAAGCAGCGCATTGATATTCGTAAATGGGCATGATTATTTATACCTCGGCCTCTGAAATTGATACAATGCAGCCTATTGTAATCAGATTCCCTCATTGATGGTAGTAGGAGCTTAGATGAAAAAATCGATCCTTATTACAGGTTGTTCTAGTGGTATTGGCCTCTGTGCTGCTGAAATACTCCATAAACGTGGTTACCGAGTGTTTGCAACTGCTCGAAAAGAAGACGATCTGGCGCGCCTACAAGCGCTCGGCTTAGAGAGTGTTAAATTGGATATAAATGACTCAAATTCTATCAAGACAGCTCTGCAGGAAGTCTTGCAGCGTACCGGGGGCACCTTAGATGCGCTCTTTAATAATGCCGGCTATGTTCAAGCCGGTGCTGTAGAAGACTTATCACGAGAAGCTATACGGGCACAATTTGAAACGAATGTTTTTGGGCCGATTGAACTCATCACAGAGGTTCTTCCTATCATGCGTAAACAAGGCCATGGTCGTATTATCCAGAATTCGTCTATTTTAGGCGAGGTGACCCTCCCCTTTATTGGCGCTTATAATGCCTCGAAATTTGCCCTCGATGGATTTAGCCATAGTCTTCGGCAGGAATTAAAAGGTAGTCCCATTCATATTTCTATTATTGCTCCTGGCCCCATCCTCTCGAAACTACGGGAAAATGCCAATCAACATTTCAAGCGCAAACAAATCAAGTCGGGAAATGCGCATAAAGAAGCCTATCAGCGTCTTGAAAAACGTTATAGCGAGGAACCGGCCGCAAAAGAGCTTCGCTATTCTTTAGGACCAGAGGCTGTGGTAAAAGACCTGATTCATGCCTTAGAAAGTCAACATCCTAAAACTCACTATTATATTGGGGGTTCAGCCAAGATGTTTTCACTTTTAAGACGACTCTTACCTGAGCGAATGCTAGATTGGGTGATGGTTAAATTTATCTAAGCTGCCTTACAAACCTCCTCCAGGGATAACTCTTGTATGAATAAAATTTTAATTTTGTATTATAGCCGCTCCGGTTCGGTCAAGGCCATGGCACAACAGATAGCACGGGGTGTGGAAGCCGTTCCTGAGATGGAGGGCTGTCTTCGTACGGTTCCTCCCGTTTCTCCTACAACAGAAAGTACGGAACCCAGTATCCCGGAAAGCGGCGCCCTCTATGTAACACTGGATGAGCTCAAAACTTGTGCAGGACTGGCCTTAGGCAGTCCGACTCGTTTTGGCAATATGGCCGCTCCCTTAAAATATTTCATTGATAGCACCAGCGGTCTGTGGTTATCAGGAAAATTAGTGGATAAACCAGCTATTGTTTTTAGCTCAACTGCCAGTCTCCATGGCGGACAAGAAACAACTCTGATGAGTATGATGCAGCCACTTTTTCATCTGGGTTTTATCTTACTCGGTCTTCCTTATACAGAAAGCGATTTAAATACCACTCAAAGCGGCGGCACGCCCTATGGTGCAACGCACTATGCGGGACCGGCGGGCAAAACTTCCCTAACTGAAGAAGAAAAACGACTCTGTTATGCAGCTGGTAAGCGTCTAGCTGAAACAGCAAAAAAATTAGCTCGTTCTTTGTGAAAATGAAACAAGCAGGCTTTCATTTAATTGAATTACTGATTGTACTAAGTATCATCGGTATTTTACTGGGCTATGCTCTGCCCAATTATAGCGCTCATCTTATTACTGCGGAACGCTTAATAGCGAAAACCGCTCTGCTGCAACTTGCTGGCAATATGGAGGCTTATTTTACTGAGCATAATACTTATGAAGGAGCGAATTTTAATACGCTAAAAAGCTCAGAACTAGTCGCAAAAAATCATTATCGTTTAGTCATTCAAACACTCAGGCCTTCCTATTTTAAACTGGCAGCTATACCGCAGGAAAATCAGCAGGATACTCAATGTAGTAGCTTATTACTGGATTCGCGAGGAGAAAAGCAAAGCAGTGGTTGGGGAAAGCTAGAGGATTGTTGGTGAAGGACTTTTAAACCCATTCGCCCTGAGCTTGTCGAAGGGTGAGCTTGTCGAAGGGCATTCCTTTAAACCCGTTCACCCTGAGCCTGTCGAAGGGCATTCCTTTAAACCCGTTCACCCTGAGCCTGTCGAAGGGCATTCC
>CAYXNR010000013.1:23090-45017 GCA_964466595.1 uncultured Coxiellaceae bacterium
TTTAAACCCGTTCACCCTTCGACAAGCTCAGGGCGAACGGGTTTAAAGGAATGCCCTTCGACAGGCTCAGGGTGAACGGGTTTAGGGTTATTCAAGGAAACCTCGAACTCAGCAAATAAAGGGGAAACCTCTTTCATCAACTAACTTTCCGTGCTGATCAGGATAATGAATACGCCAACGACCTGTTTGACTAAGCATGAGCGCCCAAGCAACCTGTCTACCCGCAGAAGGACAATACCAAAAACTGCCATTTTCATGAGCGGTCGTTCCGAGAGGGAGAAACTGACAAACTGTTTTATTGAGTGGGAAAGCTCTAAAATGCAAGAGGCCTCTTGCTTGATCAAATTGAAAAATGCGAAGAATTTGCTTGGTATGTTCTAAACGGCCATTTTGTTTAAAATCAGTAAATACAAGCATGCCCTTCTGCCAACTGTCTGTGCAGCTTTTTTGATCCTGACTACCACAAAGTGTAATCATCTCTCTTCGTAGCAGTGCTTCTTGCCGTGCAAAGGCTAAAGCTTGTTGTAACTGCAGCAAGAGGGTTTGACTTCTCGTATTGCTTAGAAAATTCTGCCAGGAAGGGCTTTCTAGCCCTATTATCATACCAATAAGAGCGAGTGTAATCAGGAGCTCAAAGAGCGAAAAACCTCGAGTTCTGATTGAAAAACGCATATGATGCTTACCTATAAACGAAATATGGAGACCTATATGTTGTTAGGCCTGGAACAACTTGGCTTTTTTTTAGCAAAAGCCCTGATTATCATTTTCTTGATTTTATTTTTAGTGATGATGCTTTTGCTGCTTGTTGGCAAAGCACGTGAAAAACTGAAGGAACGCTTAACGATTAATCATTTTAATAAAAAACTAGCTGAGATAAAAGAAAATTTTCTCCAAGAAACCTTGTCAAAGTCTGAATTCAAAAAATTCTTGAAAGAAAAAAAGCAGCGCCTGAAAAAAGAAGATAAAAATTCCGACCAGCAAAGCAAGGTCTATGTACTCCAATTTCAAGGCGACATTCAGGCCTCTGCTGTTGCCACCCTTCGTGAAGCAATCACTGCTATTCTGACGATCGCGACGCCCCAAGATGAGGTGGTTGTAAAATTGGAAAGTAGTGGCGGCATGGTGCACAGCTATGGTCTAGCTGCTTCTCAATTAAAACGAATACGTGATAAACAAATTCCCTTAACTGTTATCGTCGATAAAATAGCAGCCAGCGGCGGCTATTTAATGGCCTCTGTTGCTAATCGCATTTTAGCCTCTCCTTTTGCGATTATCGGCTCCATTGGCGTCGTCTTTCAATTACCTAATTTTCACCGCGTTTTGCAAGATAAACATATTGATTTTGAACAAGTCACAGCGGGCGCTTATAAACGCACCCTGACGGTTTTTGGTAAAAACACCGAGGAGGGTCGTGAGAAGCTGCGTAAAGAATTGGAAGATATTCATCAGCAATTTAAATCAGTCATTCACAGTTTTCGGCCAGCGGTCGATATGCAACTTGTAGCTACCGGCGAGCATTGGCTGGCCCAACAGGCCTTAGAATTTAAACTAGTTGATCAGCTGACCACCAGCGACGCCTATCTTCTTGATCGCAGTGAAAGGGCGGAAGTATATGAGGTTAACTACGAAATTAAGAAATCCTGGAATGATCGATTCAAAATTATGATGCAGCAGCTGCTAGAAACCACGGGCTTGGGTTTCTTGTTACCCAGCGCTTAAATTATTTTGCCTCTCTTATTATGGAAATTTTATTTTACGATCCCACTACCCCCTTAGCCTACGATGAGAAGACGCCTCAGAAGCAAGCGCTTGGTGGGACAGAAGCAACTGTGATACGAATTGCAGAAGCCCTGAAAAACTATCACCGAGTTTTTGTCGCTCAGCATTGTCGTTCTGCTTCAAGCACTTCTTACCTTTCTTTTGAAGACGCGCATCAATTAAGTCCTGAGGTTGTCATTCTTTTGCGTCAATACAACAAGCTGGATGAGCTTGCTCAGCGCTTTCCCAAGGCGAGGCTTTATTTTTGGCTTCATAATATGCCTTCGCAGCAGCTGTATCAGGCAAGAGAAGCTTTAGTAAAACATCGCTATCAAATTATTGCTGTTTCTCATTTTCATCGTGCGGCAATTGAAAGGAAGCTACAAGGTAAATGGTTTCACAAGCTTTTTGCTTTCTCTCATTCGGATCAGATTCCTATTCAGGTGATTTATAATCCGATCGAAGACTCTTTACAACCAGATGCTACACCGGTTCAAGCCGAGCAATTATTATTCATGAGTTCTCCACATAAAGGTTTACCTGAGACGCTTAAATTATTCCAGGCTGTTCAAGCAGTCTTTCCTGAATATCAGCTTTTAATTGCGAACCCAGGATATACCAGTCTTCCAATCTCGCTCCCACCGCAAGCTAGACTACTCGGCGCGTTGCCCCACCATCAAATTATTCAAGAGCTCCGTCGCTCCTTTTGTGTTTTCTATCCACAAACTATTCGCACTGAAACCTTTGGCTTAGTTTATGCTGAAGCCAATGCTGTCGGTACGCCCGTTTTGGCCCATGACATGGGTGCTGCACGAGAAGTATTAAGTGATAAGCAACAATTAGTGAATGGGCGTCGACTCTCTGACTTACTCGATAAGTTGAGCAGCTGGCGACAGAAACGGCCGCTGTTGCAAGGCAAGAAGGAATTTCGACTGAGTCAGGTTATACAAGCCTGGCTGCAACTCGTGGCGCAATAGCGCAGCCATTTTTGTCATTCTGAGCGCAGCGAAGAATGACAAGGAAAGAAAAGATTTTTATTTCGCCTTTAAATATTTTGCTTTTTTCTTCATTTAAAAATAGAATTTTTTTCTTTTATCTTAGGAGTAATGGAATGAAGAAATCTCTACTTTTGCTTTCTCTTATCGCAATAGCAGCCAATACCGCTTCTTTTGCAGAGGAAGATCTTTTTAAACGCGGCTATGCGACTCCAAATGAAGGGTTGATGTTTCAGGATAACAGCGCTAAAACGATCTGTGAAAAATGGGTCAGCAACTATAATGATGTACATTGTACTTATGTGACTGGTTTAGAAAGTAATACGAATATAGGAAGATATATTAAGCACTATGACAGTAATCAAGATATTTCTTATACTCGTTGCGTGACAGCAGATACGGTTGAAGATGATATTTTTCAAGGTGTGGCAGAATATTATGTTGGTATACGTCGAGTTGAATACTCGATCTGCTCTGATGCTAAAGCAGAATCTTGTGAGCCACTTGGAACGGATGCTTTTAACATCATCAATGATGGGGATAAATATTTTGGAACGCCGAGTACTTATGCTATTAATCTGACTGCGGTAAAAGATAGGTATCCAAGCTGTATCCCTATTAATCCGAGCTTGAAGCATATTCTCTCTTTTGCGGGGAAAAAGCATTGATTTGCTGAGGCTGGTTCCTGGATCATGGGTGTCAGAATGTTTTTAAACCCTCCTCTCCCCATCCCTCTCCTCCCGCAAAAAGCGCGGGTGGAGAGGGGGTTTTCTACAGTAAACATCATTAGATAAAATGCACAATTACTGCAAACATAAATTGATTATTAGAAGGGGTCACCTCTGTTCCTAAGCGAGTTGAAAAGCTCTCGAAATTAACGTGGGTGTATTCTCCGCGGATACTCCAATTTTTATAGATATCTGCCTCAAGGCCCAAACCAAAATTGATACCGTTTGAACCATTGCTTTGGGCATTATTAATTCCGAGGATTGCTGAGGTTTCATAGGTTTTGACATCAACACGGGTATAACCGCCTTTTAAAAAAAGCAGGGTGGTCCTACCTAATTTTATTCCTGGTAAAAAGCTGGCACCATAGGTTCCTAAAATAACTGATTTAAGATAATAAATGCCCTCTTGTCCATTAAAGATGCCAACATTTTGAGAGGTATTGGCTCGACTATAGTTATAGAAAAATTCAAAACCGAGATAAAGCGGATCGTCAAAGACGCGACCAAAACCACCGAGTAAGGTATAAGAGAGGCCTACTGCATTCAATTCTGGGTTTTGTTGAAATACACTAACTCCATTAACAAGGGTATCAATATTGCTGCGCATTTTATAAGAATCGTAACCAGCAGCCACCCCCATATAAAAACCATCATGCAAATCTCGTGAATTCTCGGGTAGATAACCCGGCCCTTCGATGGGACCCTGATAGAGCTCGCTGGTAAAGACCTGGCCTCCATATTTTCCTTCTTGCGGAACATAGTGAGAAGTTTCTTCCTCTCCTTTATAGAGTGTGCGGATAGGAGCAGGAGCTTCGCCTTTATAGCTTCGAGGTGAGCTAACTTCGTTCTTATAAGCTTGCGCCCATACTAGGGAAGAAAGGAAGAACAAAAAAGTGATGAGCAGCGTTTTAAGAAAAAAGGCTAAGCGCTGTGGGTGCATCTCTGTCTCCCTGTTAAATAACCTACCCGCCTCATTTTACAGGGATCGTTCTGGCAAATCACTCTGTACGATACAAAAATGATTTTTGTCATTCTGAGCGCAGCGAAGAATCTGTATCTCATTGATAATTCGGATCCTTCGCTGTGCTCAGGATGACAAGCGAGAACGCATTTAATTTTTGTACCGTACAGAAGGCAAATCATCTTCCTTTCTAACCTCTTTATTTTGGGACAGTCAGCCTAGCTTGAACCTGCAGAACACCGGGAAGGGTTTCCGCTAGGTCAATAGCGCTTTTCACCATTTCCTCTGTGGCTAGTATACCGCTTAAATACACCACACCTGCTTGGGTTTTTACAGAAATAGTAGCAGAGGACGGCTGATTGACATCAATGATGCCTTCTCGAAGATATAAACCAATGAGGAGACTGCTAATGAAATCATCGGAAGAAAGTGTTTCAGTATTTTTCTTTTGTCCGCTTTGAGGAGAAGATTTTTTTATCAGGAGCTCGCTAATCTGTACGCCTTTCACCCCAGCAGTGGAATTAACCAAAATGACCACGCGTTTTGCTTCTGCCACATGAGGAACCTGACCACGGATACTCACTATCGCTTCGCTTGTTTGTATACGAAGATTCAGCGGTAAGAGGATGGGATCAGCTAGAATTTTCGCTTGGATTTGCGCAGTGATCACCTCGTCTCGCTTAACAAAAGAGGCACTCAGCGCCTTCGTTTTATCAAGACCAGCCAATAAGAATAGACAGATACAAAGTGCTGATAAAAATAAGCTTGAATACTTTAGTTTATTCATTTAATTAAGATTTGACTGTGGCTGCCAGTTGATCGGGTTTGGCGGCTAAAATCACAGTAGCAGCTAGACTGAGTTTATCGCCTACAGGTAATTGAGCCCCTTCTGCTTGTCCCATTTTTGCAGCCATCATGGTATTTTGCGGCATTTGAATGGGGATAACTGTGCCTCTAAAATCAATACTGTGAATATAATATTTCGAGCTAGCATAAGCCTTGTTCACACGATCTACTTCTTCTTTTGCCTGCTGATAAATATTGCTACGCAAATCGACATTAGCAGCACGATATTCTTCTTCGCTGGGAATAAATTGTAGATTATCGAGGGTGAAGGTTTCGCCGGGTTGACTGAGCGCTTTTGTTTTATCACGTAAGCCAGCTAGGGCAGAAGAAGCTAGGCGCGCCTGCGCGATGATTTGGATTTTTTCTAGACCGGATTGATCTTGTGTGCGCTCTAAGGAAATGAGATGCCAACTTCCCTGATCTGATATTTTGTTGAGTTTTCCTAAAACCTCAGTTTGAACTGGGTCGACTCCTTTATCGCTTACACCGGCATTCACGATGATGGTCACTAAGGCTGTTTTCGTTGTTACCCATTGTTCAGCAGTGAGCTGAAAGCTGATTTGATTGAATAAAGCAGCACAATCGCCATCATAAGCGAAGGCGGGAAAGGTCGTGACGAGAAAGAATAAGGAAATTAGTTTGCGCATATCTGCATCCTATTATTTCTGGAGGGTTAGGGTTATTTTACGCTATTAATATTGAAGATGGTAGGAGGAGGGTTTAGAATGAAAAATTCGATTATTGCTGGATCCCCCGCTTTCGCGGGGGATGACGGTGGTTTCGCGGGGGATGACGGCGGTCTGGGATGGTATTTTAGATGAATAAAAACATATTCACACTTTTTTTGCTTTCCTGGCTTGGTTTTCACAGCCTCGCAGAGGCGCGTTTACCGCCTATTAAACCCGGCGTACCGGGTAAAAAAGCCGGTGATATTATTGCCCCTATGCTAGATGAACAAATAGCTGCCTGGTGTGATTTTAGTAAACAAATTATTGTCACCCGAACCAATATTCTTTGCGTGTATGTCGGAGATAAAACAGCGTCTACTTTTAGCCAGGCGAATCTAAATTCTTCGACAAAATGGGCAAAGGCTAAAGCAGTTCCGAAGGATTTGACAGCAACGCCCTATGAAATGAATGAATATGGGGGGACCTAAGGATACTTAGCTTCCCCGCTCTGCCTGCATGAGCTTATATACCGCCTGAAAGGCAGTCGGCTCAATAATAAATTCTCCCTGAAAGGGACGGTCTAGTGTAACTAAGAGAAAGAGCATGGAAGCTGCCATAATTGCAAAAGCAGAAATAGCAAAAAGATGTAAATAGAAATTGACTCGAAAAGCGTAGTTTATCCCAATAATTAAAATGGTTCCGACTAAAATAACCTCCCAAATTTCGGGACTTAATTGGGACACACTCATACCAATTCTTTCATGACGCGCATTGTAAAGCGTTTTCAGCTCGGTTAATACATCTTTGACAATTAAAGTATCTCGCGCGCTCGCTACCGAATAATTTTTCAGTATTCTCGAAATATTTTGAATCAGCAGATCGCCACTGAGATCAGCCTCTTTTCCTTCTCGCATCAAAGGCCATTCCACATGAATGACTTTATCGATATAGTTTTCTAATTGTTTTTGCAGTTGGCCCTGTGTGGGCTCTGTCAGCCATTGGCTATCGCGATATACGTTCGCGACGGCACTTGCTTCTCGTAGTACTGCATTGGTCGCTTGATCGTTATTATCAATGAGATAGAGAGCTATAAAGCCGACTAAGACACCATAGATTATTCCGATTAAAGAGCTAATACTGCTAATCGTTGCATTATCTCGATATTTTAAACGAAAAAAAAGGTAGCGCTTACTCAGCAGAATCGATCCTACCGCCAAGGCAATGGTGATCACCGCTAAGACGATAAAAATAGACAGATTGGACAAGCGATATAAATAATCCAGCATCAAACGCTCCTTCTTATCGAAAGCATAAATTTTTCATGCTATCTTAAAAATATAGCAAAATTCAGGAAGTAATGCAGTATGCTTAAAACCCTCGTTGCCGCCATTCAAATGACTTCTGGTACCCTAATCAAAAATAACTTACAAACAGCCGCTCGGCTGATCAAACAAGCTAGCGACAATGGAGCTCAGTTAGTAGTTTTGCCAGAAAATTTTGCCTTGATGAGCGCCTCTGATGCCGATAAATTAAAGGCTGCTGAAAAGCCTGGCGCAGGCCTCATTCAAGATTTTTTAGCAGAACAAGCCGCAGAACAGCGGCTGTGGCTGGTTGGTGGCACCCTGCCTTTAATCAGCCCCAATCCACATAAAACCTATAATGCCTCTCCGATTTATAATGAGAAGGGAGAACAAGTCGCTTGCTATAAAAAAATTCATTTATTCGATGCAATGGTTAAACCCGGCCTTGAGGTTTATGAAGAATCTCATACGGTAGAAGCAGGAAAAGAAATTGTGGTTGTCGATTCTCCCTTCGGTCGCTTGGGTCTTGCTATTTGCTATGATCTTCGTTTCCCAGAATTATTTCGTGCTCTCGCTAAGCTGGGCGCTGAAATCATTGCCGTTCCCACTGCTTTTACTGTCAAAACAGGACAGGCCCATTGGGAGGTTTTAATGCGCGCACGAGCAATTGAAAATTTATCTTATCTCATCGGCTCTTGCCAAACGGGTTCGCATGAAAATGGCCGCGAGACTTTCGGGCATTCCCTGATTATTGATCCCTGGGGGACAATCTTGGCTACTTTGCCGAAAGAGCCTGGTTTGATTCAGGCTGAGGTTTCGAGAACTTATTTACAGGAATTGCGAACTCATTTTCCAGTACACCAACATCGCCGCCTAGATCATTGAGGTGCTTGTAGAGGGGGTGGAGAAGTCGGTAGATCTGAGGGTGGATAAACTACTTCTGTTCTCTTAATCACGGTGGTTTGTGTGTGCGGCGGACTGGGCGGAGGGTTACTCGTATCTTCGCGAATATCCTGTTTCATTCCACTAAAAGTATGCTCACAACTCATCAACGGCATGATGCCTAATAAAACAAGCAGAATTTTTAAAAATTGCATCCTCATAACAAGCTCCTTGATTTGTCTTTCTCTAGCTTATAACTAAAATCTTTAAATGGAAAGAGGGCAAAGAGCACTCTATAATGAGCGGCTTTAATTATTTGGAATAATAAAAGGAAATTATCATGCTAAGACGTTCACCGGAAACAGTTGAAGAGTTCATCAAACCACTCACCGAAGAGGAAATGAATTACCTCAAGCAAGAAAATCAGAAACAGTATGCCCACCTAAGTAAGCAAACAGAAGCTAGATTCCAGCAAGCACATCAACTCTTTCATCTTTCAACTATGCTTATTCACCATGATAAAATCCTTGAGTTCATTAAGATCATGGCTGTTAATATCAAAAACACACTTCAGGGCCTGGCTCCCTTGGTCTTAACCCTCTATCCACAAGGCGCTCATTTTTCTAATCATCTCACCAATCAATTAGGCGAATTAGGTTTAACCTTGGAAGAAAATTATCTCGACCTACAAATAGAAGAAGATAATGAAGTAATTTTTAAAGCAGAGCCTCTCATTGTTTTGCAAGGACGAACGATCTTGATCGTTGATCTTGCTATGAAAGACGGCAGAAAAGTAAAAGCAGCACTTGATTACTGTGAAGAGAGAGGCGCTCGAGCCGTCTATTGTGCAACCTTGTTTGACATACCCGAAGCTCGCGCAGAAGAGCTTCGAAACTTAGTTCCCAGCTTTTATGCAGCCAGCTGTCCCAATCTAAAATTGATCGGTTTCGGTTCTGATGTAAACGGCTTTTTTCTTAATTCGCCGCATCTTTTTTCCGTCAATCCAAGAGAGCCTCGGGCGAGGACTGTAGCTAACTTTAGCCTGATTCCTGCACCACGAGAACAGCATCCTATACCTATTATTTTTCAAGGACAGATCCCCCCCCAAAAATTAGCGCTCGAACGTGCAGAACAAGCCGAAAAAACCTTCGCTACACTCGATCTGCTTTGGGATGGAGAAAGTCTTGCCAATCAAATTCGATTAACTGCAGAAGAAGTGAGACAGAAACTAGAGGGTACTCGACCAGTCGTACTCAGTATGCAAAAAGGCGGTTCTCATTTTACCACCTACCTCACTGAAAATTTGACCGGTATCCATTTAGAAGAAAGCTATATACACATTACGCGCTATGGAAGCTCCCAGCAGGGTGGCAAAGCCAAGTTACTTGCTAAACCTCGTGCCGATCTTAGGGGGAGGAAGGTTCTTCTCTCGGATGATGTCGCTGAAGGCGGTGCAACCCTTCAACTGGCCATCTCCGCTTGCTTAGAAGCAGGGGCTACAGAAGTATATGTAGTCGTGATGGGAGACAAGCCGCAGAAACGCTTGTCGGGCCTTGAGTTTATCAAGCCCATTTGGTGCTATCTCTTTGATAATCGCTTTTTAGTAGGCGCGGGCTTGGATGAGAAGGAATTTTTTAGAAATAAATGGGGCGTCTGGGCTCATCGGCCTGCACAAGCTCCCGCACTACTTAAAGTAGTAAATGAAAGTGCTAGTGCAAATGGAGAAGCCGCTAGAGCACATGAAGATACAAATGTAAAGGTAGAAGCAAGTGCTAATGCAAACGCAGCAGATGCAAGTGCTAGTACTAGTGAAAATGGAGAAGGCGCTAGAGCACACGAAGATACAAATGCAAAGGTAGAAGCAAGTGCTAATGCAAACGCAGCAGATGCAAGCGCTAGTGCAAACACGAGTAAGCAAGGAATAAGTTATAAAAAACTCTTGGCTACAGGAGCAACTCTATTTAGTATAGGCCTTGCTGTTCGTCGCTTAAACCAAAGGAATAAGCCTTTACAAGCTTCTGTGTCTAAGCTGAAAATATAAGCCCAAGTCAGCTGGCTTGACAGAAAGCGCCATCACCTTAAGCAATTTCTAAATCTTGGGGATAGGCGCTTTTCTTGCTAGCAAACTGAAGCTTATCCACTAATTGCGCAAAGGCGCCATTTCCTAAAACATTGGCGCAGGTAATCACCGGGTCAAATAAAATATAAATGGCTGTGATTAGGGATAGCATGTCGGCATTAAAGCCGAGATAGGTTTCAAGAATCGGTAACATGACAATAATGCCGCCGCCGGGAATGGCTGCTACTGAAAATTTAGCTAAGACAAAATAACAAACAAAAATGAGATAGCTAAGAAGAGAGGGCTCGGCAAAGCCAAAACTTTTCATCACCGCATAGGCAAAAATAGGAATGGCAAAACAATCACCGATTAAATGAACATTGACGGAAGCTGGAATCACACAGCGCGCTAAATCTTTATTTTTTGCATTGGCTTCTGCCCCTAGAATAGTAAGCGGCATGACAGCTGCACTCGACATGGTACTAAAACCAGCAAGAGCAGCAGGAAGCAGATTTTTAATACTCGCCCAAGCTCGTTTTAAAATAAAATGATTGAGTAAGAAATACCCGAAAAAAATATAGCTAAACTGTCCAAGCGCTACAACTAAAAAAATGAAGGCATAATCTTTTATAATTGTCTGCATGACCCCATCGTATTGAAGCTTCATCACAAAGCCGGCTACAAAAAGAGGGATAAAAAAGCTAAAGCTTTTGAGTAAGTAGGCAACCAGTCCTTCAAGATGAGCGGCTAGTCTTTGTGCAAAGGTAGTTTTAAATGAGCCGAGAATAATACCGAGACTCAAGCCTAAAAACATTGCTAGATTATTAGGCAGCCATTTCGGAAACTGCCATGACCAAGCAGGACTGAAGCCTGCTACTTCTTTCGGTGCAATCAGGGCAAGATCAAAATGATAAATCCACGAGCCAATATAATGGCTGAGAAAGGTAGAATTAAAATTCGAGCAACAAATTAATACCAGCAAATAGGCAATGATAAGAGAGGCACGATGGGCCAGACCCACTGCAGCCTTAAATAATAAAGAGAAGATAATAAAAGGTAGGATAAAAATAATGCCGGATTTAATAGTTAAGCTAAGAGCATACATGACTTGCTGAACACCAACAGGTATATAGGGATTAATTAGCAAAATAACACTAATGAGAGTGATTAAAACAAAGGGCATTTTGTGCAGCATCGATGAAAGCACCTCACTTAGCTAGGAAAGGCATTATACCCGGGTATAAAAATTTAACAATTATCCTTACTAAGGATTTTTGTATTGCTGGTGATAAAGTACAGCTGCGGTTGTGGCAATCAAACCGACACCGAACAAACGAGACCAGTTCAGCGAAGAAGGCTTATCCGCATATCCAAGACCACGAACAGGCCTGGCTTCGAGCTCTAAGGCTTCCTGCTTTTGTCTAGAGGAGAAAAATTCAAAGGTTTGTCCATGACTAAATAAA
Source organism: uncultured Coxiellaceae bacterium (assembly GCA_964466595.1). GTDB lineage: Bacteria > Pseudomonadota > Gammaproteobacteria > DSM-16500 > DSM-16500 > JABDGC01. Next base: position 34,752 of record CAYXNR010000013.1, read on the forward strand.
CGCTCTTCTTCCCTAGGCCATTTTGATAGCACGGAAATATTTCGGGCCGTACCTAAAGGAGCATAAATTTTGGTGATAACAAGCGGATTATTATCGGCAAACTGAGTTAATATTTGCGTACTGCTGCTATAAAACCCCTGTATGTTTTGCGAACTAAGCTGATGCTTTTGTAGATCAGCTCGAATCGTATCGACATATTTGCTGAAAGGACCCTTCAGGCCCTCTACTCGATATAAAATTTCAATTGGGTGGTTAAAAGCCTCGGCCATTTGAATACTGAGTTGAGCTAAAAGACGGGCTTTGAAGGGTTGAAGAGAAAATTCTTCATGAAAATCAGCTGGATTTAATTCTGCTATGAGCAGATCAATTTCTGCTTGGGTAAATTTTGTTAGATCTTGTTCATTTTCTTGTAGTAAAGCCGCATGTAGAAAATTCTCTACACTAAAAGAAGGCAGTAAAGGATCGATTATTTTTCCATCTACTACAAAAACAAGGTTTTTTTGATCTTTTCGGCCAACTAAAACAGCAGCTTGACCCTCTATGGTGGCTAGATCCATCGCTAAAATATCCAAAGATGGGGTCAAGAAAAGTGATAAAGAATTTTGGATGGGTTTAGTTAAGGCGCTAATTGCAATAGCAGAATGAACGATAATTTCAAAAATCAGCTGATTGAGGTCTAAGACATCTAGCGTGACAAATTGACTGAGAGCATCTTTAAATTCATCCGAACTGCCTTGCGGAAGTGGCCAGATAAACCGTGCTTTACCATGGGAACGTAAAAATAGATTCACTAGCTGATAAAATTCACAGGTCAGATTGCGAATAGCGCTGCACTCTTCCAAACGAAGCTTCGGATAACACTGTTTAATACGGTTAAAATTGACTAAGCTTCCATCATCATTCACTTTGTTTAACTGAATATGGCGATATTTCGTCGACTCGCAGCTGAGAAAATAGTTGTAGTATGAGCGGTCGAGCCTATCGAACTCCAATTGATCCCACTGAACGCCTGCTTCTAAGAGCGCTGTCAGCGGATAGCGGTAGTTATTTAGATAAATAACTAAGTTATCTTCCTCATAGGCTACTCTCATTTGCTTTTGTTTGTAAAAACCACGCAACATTTTTTTCACAATTTTTTGAAAATGAAGGGTCGCTTCATTTTGCAAACGTGGCCCATGAATTAAAGCTTTTGGCATAAATTACCCATAATTTAAATATTGATTGCTTTATGGGCATATTTTAAGCTAAAAGAATTAAGATAGCATTAATTGACTTGGCTTTTTTTAAAATTTCTATAAAGTCAATGGGTTATCATATGCGTGTCAGTATTTGGTTAACCCCTTACTCTGTCATGCCAGCACGCTTTTAGCTGGTCCAGGCTTTTAAATGCCCTGGATTCCGGCTTAAAGCATGCCGGAATGACAACTTCTCCAGATTAACCGAATACTTACAACTGTGCGTTCAGAGTGATTGTACTTAAGGTGAGCAACTTAATTTAGCGTGCTGAGGAGAAATTTCCTTGGCTATGTATTCAGTATTTCTTTTACTATAAAGGTAATTAACTGTAGTGGCACCTGCAAAGAATCCGACACCTACAAGGCAAGCTGTTAGCAAGGGGCCACCAGCAGCACTGATCAATACTCCTAGTAAAGCACCTATAGCGCCATAGAGAATTGCTCTACAGCAAGAGGGTGTATAGACTAAATTTTTATCGAGTTCATCGAGCGCCTGAAGTCCTGCAAGATATTCTTGCGTTTCACTTGTATTTTCATTTGCTTTCTCTTCTACATCATCCTTATCAGTCAGTTCAACTTCATTTTCTTGCGCATTATACTTAGCATACCAGTCTTTAAATGTATTATCGTGTCCTTTTTTAACGCATTTTTCAGATTCCAGTTCTCCATCTACTCTTCTTCCCGGACTAATCTCTATGATCAAGTTAAGCTCATTTGATCTGCTTTCTGAGAAGGTTTTTTTAGCTATTTCTTTAACAAGCTTTATAAGATCAGCAATCAAAGCTTCAGTTATCGTAAAAGGTTTTTTTATAATAAGCGGAAGGAATTTAAAATGAAAAGTAGATCTATCTCGAACAATTTCTATAGTATCAGCCATGTTAATAAGCTGTCTCAGATAATCCAATTCGTGGAACTCAGGACAGAGCTCGTTTATTTTTTTATTAAAATCTTCTTCATTTTTAATAACACATTGAGCTAAAATTTCTGCTAGCTTAGCATTTATATTTTTCCCTAGTAAATATGCTTTTAGCTCAGCAGCACTAGCTTCCTCCCATTCATCCTTGCCATCAGCTTGACGTGCACAATCATGAAACAAAGCAGTGATTTGCACCAATTTGATCAATCCCTTGACTGTTAAATTAAAATACTTCGCTACCTTAGCTAAAGCCCTGGTATAAGCTTTTTGCCCATGCTTCCTATAAAGCTCATCTAAGCGTGGGATTAACTCCATACAAGAACCGGCATGGAGGATACCGTGCAAAACTCTATTACTCGCTCGAAGCCGTTCTGGGGCTACCCTTCTGCCAAAAGGATGGCCATAATAATTCTCATAAGCATATTTAACAGCGTCATTTAAGCTAATAAAGGGCTGTTCTTCTAGCATAGGTTTGACAAAGTTTGAATGACTCATGGTCTACTCAAATAATATAGATTTTAGATATAGTTTAATATAAAACTGAGCAAAAATTATTAAGCTAAGATGAAGTAAATATCCTTGCTTCGCAGCATTCAAAACCTTGGCCAACATATAGCGCCGAAAAGAAAATAAAAGTGAATCTCTCACCTTTTCTGGTTATAATTAACTATGCTACAGGCTTCCTTACTCAGATTGATTTTCCTCACCGCACTCGGATCTTGCTTAGAGCTTTTTGATTTTATTTCTTTTATTTTTTTATCTCCAATACTCGCCAAAGTATTTTTTCCGCTGCAAACTGGCTCTCAAGGCCTGCTTTATACCTTTATTATTTTCTTCGCAGGCTATTTCTTTAGACCCATCGGTGGCTTGATTCTGGCTCATTTTGGAGATCGCTATGGTCGAAAAAATATTTTTATTCTGACACTTGTACTCATGTCCTTCCCCTCTTTAATCATTGCTTGCTTACCTAGTCCACAAAAACTAGGATGGGTAGCTGTATTCATCTTAGCCCTCATGCGCATAGCTCAAGGTATTTCCTTGGGTGGGGAAGTAGCAGGTTCTATTACTTATGTGGTTGAATTTGTCTCTTCAAAATGGCAAACCCTTGCTTGCAGTGTTATTTCTTCTGCAGCCAATATTGGCGTGATCTTGGCAGCTCTTTTTATCGCAGCACTCAATCAAAACCTCAGTCTCCTCGATATGCAAGACTTCGGATGGCGACTCCCTTTTTTAATAGGCGCTCTTCTTGGCTTATTGGCTTTTTATTTAAGAAAAAATTTTATAGAAACACCCGTTTTCTTAGAAATCAAGAAAAGGCGACAATTAGCTAAGTTGCCTGTTCTTGTGGTTCTTAAAGATCATCTGCTTTCTGTATTATTTGGCTCCTCGCTCACTTTAATTGTAGCTAATGCTACCTCTACCTTTCATTTGTTTTTTCCAACCTATCTCCGTCATTATTTACACTATGAAACGCAGCAAGTATTTTTTATTAGTTCAGCTGGTATTAGTATTTTAGCCTTCACCTCGCCTCTTTTTGCTTTAGTTTCAAACTATATTGGTCGGAATAAACAGGCCTTAATCGGTAGCTTTGCTTTGTTTCTAACAACCCTAATGGGCATCTATTATTTTAAACTGGAAAAGCTTGGCGAAATTTACTTATTGATTATTCTTATTTCCTTAACCATCGCTGCAATTAATTCCGTCATGATGGCCATCTTAGCGGAGCTCTTTCATCCTGCTATCCGCTTTAGTGGTGTAGCGCTTACCTATAATGCCGGCTGCTTATTGGGAGCTGGTCTCACGCCGGCCTTAAATACTTACTTAATTGGAACAACGGGTTATCTTAACACTCCCTTTGTGCTCGTTGCAGGCTGCGCACTACTGACTAGTCTCGTTATTTTAGGGTTTTCCAAGGCTGCGATGAAAACACAGTCACCCTCCGCTATTTCTTATCAGACTCCTTAGGAACCGCTCCTTGCTTAACTACCTCTAGAAATTGACTGATAAAATAGACTATAATAATCACAAATAACTAATTTGACACAATTCAGCTATGCGCTATCTTTCTCTTATTTTTTTATTTCTTCTATTCACAACGAAAACAATTTTTGCTTTTTCCTGTGAAACACCAAGACCCCTTATTCAAAAACCGATTCTTTTTAACGAAACTCGAATTCAATTAACTAAGGACTACTTATCAAAACACTATGGTTTAACAAGCTCAGACATCCGCATTCAACCGAAAATGATTGTTTTACACTGGACGGCTATTGGAACACTGGCTGAAAGCTTTAACACCTTTTATTCTCCCTTCTTAGCAAACAGACCCGAATTACCCGATCGACTCAATGTATCGGCTCACTTCTTAGTAGATCGAGACGGGACGATTTATCAATTGATGCCAGATAATTGGATGGCTCGGCATGTGATTGGCCTGAATTATTTTGCAATTGGAATAGAAAATGTAGGCGGCGTAAACGCTGTACCTGATTTAACAGAACAGCAAGCTGAATCAAATGCTTATTTAGTTTGCTATTTAAAGAAAAAATATCCCGGCATTCAATATCTCATCGGCCATATGGAATATCTTCAATATCAAACTAGCCCACTCTGGCTGGAAAAAGATCCCTCCTATAAAACGACTAAAACCGATCCAGGTGAAGATTTTATGAGAAAAGTAAAAGCGCTTTTAAAGGGAAGTTAAGCCTAATTTCGGTTAGTATCTAAAAAATACCTTAAAAAATAACTTAAGAAATAATATGCATAATAAAATGTCTAGCTCTCAAGATCTTAAAATTCTCGTCATCGGTGCCGGCATTGCCGGTCCTGCCCTTTGTTATTGGCTAAAACGCTTTGGTTTCTCGCCTGTTTTAATCGAAAAATCAGCCGCCATCCGCAAAGGAGGACAGGCGCTCGATGTCCGTGGAGTAGCAATGCAGCTTGCCAGAAAAATGGGAATTGATGAGCAAATCAGAGAGCGACGCACACGAATAAGCCACGGCCGTTTTGTCGACAGAAGTGGGAAGCTACTCCATGAAGAACAGGGTGAAAAATTTGGTTTCAGACAAGATGATGAGCTTGAAATTCTCCGTGGTGATTTAGTTGAAATTCTCATGAAAACTATTGCTGAGCTACCCTGCTATTTTAATCAAGCTCTTTCTCGCATCAAGCAGAATGAGGATAGCCTTACTCTCCATTTTAAAGACGGCAGAATTGAAAATTATGACCTCGTGTTTGCTGCAGATGGCATTCATTCTTCTGTAAGACAGCTGGTCTTTGATGAAAATGAATATCAATTAATCAACCTTGGCTCCTATATCAGCACTTTTACCCTTCCTAATTATCTTCATTTAAATCATATGGAAATAATCTGCGAAGCTAATCATAAATTGTTATCTATCAATAGCGATAATCAAGCAGATCTTGCGAGAGCTGGTTTTATGTTCCGCTCTCAGCATAGCCTGAAAGATATCCGGGATGAAAATGAACAAAAACAATTCCTCTGTGATACTTTTCGAGATTTTGGCTGGGAAACCGAAGCTATTTTAGCTTACTTGTCAGAAAGCAAAGATTTTTATTTTGATACCATTACACAAATCAAAATGGATAGTTGGAGCAAAGGACGAGTGGCGCTGGTTGGTGACGCTGCTTATTGTCCTTCTCCCTTATCTGGTCAAGGTAATAATCTAGCCTTAGTAGGCGCCTATATCCTCGCCGGAGAACTAAAAGCAGCTCAGGGAAATTATAGCCAAGCCTTTGCTCGTTATCATGACTTACTCCGTCCTTTTGTTCTCGCCAATCAACAATTTGGCGCTTGGGTAAGCGAATCCTTTCTCACAGAAAATGAAATCACTAAAGAAATTGCAGAAGAGCGCTCAAACAACATTTTGACTACCATGAAATCGGTTGCGAATGCGATTGTTTTACCTGAGTATGAGACTTAAGCGTTTCGACTTCTTTTTTTTTATTAGCTAGGCTAAGAACCTAAGTCATTACTACTCTTTGAAGAGACAACTCCATGACACGCACCGCGAAAATTTTTGAAACCATGAGCACACATTTTTCGCTATGGGAACAAAAAATTCAGAAAAGTTTTCTCAGTAATGCGCTTAAAGAACAATTTTGCGCCCCTAAAAGAAAACGTATCTCTGCAGCCTACAGCTTCTTCTTCAAATCGCGATAAAAATTTTCATGCACCCCTAGAGCAAGTAATAATCTTTCTTTTGGATACCATTCATATCCTAATAAAAACTCCTTCGTATGAAATTTAAATTTATGAACGAAGATTCCTGCAAGATCACCTTTCTTTTCTTCACCTATTTTTGGATTTTTAATAATCGCTTTAATAGCCTCATCCACTACTTTTTTCTCATTTGAATGCAATTTTTTATAGGCCTTTTTAAATCCAGGCATTTGCGTAATTATTATTTTCGACACGCTATTCCTCAAACTTAAAGGGTTCAGCCAGAGATTTGTCCTGATATTTTGCCAGTAAAAGGTCTTTTACAAATTCAATTGGTAAATCAGGATTATCCAAGGCACATTTACCGATCATCGCCCAGAATTCAATTTGATTAGGAATAGACCTACATTCCGCCCGAGCCGTCTTTTTGGCCTCGTTATAAATGGTTTCATTTATTCGTATTGCTACACCCATTGTCCACCTACAATAGTAATCAATTGCTACATTTGTAGTATAACATACAATATAGCAATTGTATCTCTTCAGCCCAGAGGCTGCAAAGAAGCAACCTATAATAAACAGGGGTATTTTATGTCAAAAACACGGGTCTTGCTTAGCATGTTAGAACAGGATGAAAAGGACTTTAACGCTTAGAACATGAAGTAAAACCCGGCTCACTCTCTTTTTTTATAATACCTAATATCGACATATTAGTCGATTTCAGGTATTATAAAAAAAGAGGCCTCTATCTATGCACACATTCAATCCTAGACAAGCTGTAGAATTATTCCATCTTCTTTTTTTAGGTCAGCTAGGACGGAAGCTGGATAAAAAACTCTACTCATTAAAAGGCGGCTGCAATCTGCGTTTTTATTTTAATAGCATTCGTTACTCAGAGGATATGGATATTGACGTTCAAACAATCAACAAGGAAACTTTACACAAAAACATCAATCAAATCCTGAATTCAATTCCCTTTCAATCGATTCTCCAAACCAAGAGCCTGGCAATCCAGACTTCAAGCGCCCCCAAACAAACCGAAACCACTCAACGTTGGAAAATCACTTTAAAATCTTCTGCCAGTAGCTTGCCCCTCAATACCAAAATTGAGTTTTCACGTCGCTCACTTGACAAGGATATAGCCTTCGAGACAATTCAGTCTCAAGTATTAAGGCAATATGCACTCCCACCGATTATGGCCAATCATTATTGTTTTCAAAGTATGTATGAACAGAAAATAGCAGCCCTTGCCTTACGCACAGAAACTCAAGCTCGAGATATCTTTGACCTCTACTTGCTCATTTGCTCGGGGAACAATCTGAAAACACTGAACACAAAGACCACCCCGCACATAAACAAAGCAATTACAAACGCGATGAGCATCTCCTTCACGGACTTTAAAGGGCAAGTCATCGCCTATCTTTCAGAGGATTATCAAAAGCAATACGATGACAAAAACTTATGGAATAGCATCGTCGCTCATGTTGTTCAAGCCTTAGAAGAACATCAAAATGAAGCTCATTGAAGCCTACGCAGCCTTGCGACAATTAAATTTACCCGCCATATCGACGAAGGATGTAGCAGCCTATCTAAAAATCAACACTAATTATGCCAATAAACTGTTATCTCGTATCGCTCAAACCAAGCAAATCATACGCATTCGCCAAGGAACCTGGGCCTTTCCGGACCTTGAACCCCTCATCCTGCCCTCATTATTAACCGATACCTTCCCTGCTTATATCTCATTACAAACGGCGCTCTATTATCATGGAATGATCTCTCAAATACCGGATATAATTTATGCCGTATCCCCGGCCAGAACACGTGTTTATAGAACCCCAATCGCCACAGTTTCAATTCATCATGTGCAGCCTTCTTTCTTTTTTGGCTATACCGAAAAAAATAGCAATGGGCTGCTAAAAATTGCCACCCCCGAGAAAGCATTAATTGACCTGCTCTACCTTAGCCCCGCCAAATCCCGGCTATTTAGCAGCTTGCCCGAACTTGAATTACCGAAAAAATTCGACTTCAAGCTTGCAAGCCGCATGATTAGACAAATTTCCGCTCCTGGAAGAAGAACTGTGGTGCAACAACGTTTTTCCGAATATTTGGAAAATCGTAGGATGTTGTAGCAAGGCAGCTTTATCGAGAAACGCAATGAATTTGGCGTCCCCAAGGGGATTCGAACCCCTGTTACCGCCGTGAAAGGGCGATGTCCTAGGCCTCTAGACGATGGGGACTTCCTGTTTTACCGGCCTAAAATGTGGAGCTAGACGGGATCGAACCGACGACCTCTTGCATGCCATGCAAGCGCTCTCCCAGCTGAGCTATAGCCCCTTTCCTTTAGTAGAGCCTGCGATTTTAGGAAGGCCTCTCTTATTTGTCAAATCATAATTGTATTCATTGGCCTAAAGCCTGGTTGAGACGGGCAAGGGTTTTCTCGCGACCGAGCAAATATAAGGTCAAATCAATGGGTGGGGATACCGTGCCGCCAGTCACGATAAGGCGAAGGGGTTGGGCTAATTTTCCTAGTTTCAGCTGGTTCTGATCGGCAACCTCAGTAATCGCCTGATGAATGGCCTCCTTTGACCAGCTCGATAAGCCAGCAAGCTCTTTTCGAAGTGCAGCTAAGGAAGGCCTGAGTTCTGGGCTGAGCGGAGCCCTCATCTCAGCCGTACAAACTAGCTCTCCATAAAAAAACTGACTACGCTCGGCCATTTCTTTCAAGGTTTTGACCCTTTCGCACTGGGCCTTAACAAGCTCGGCTAAGGGCGGACCCTGTTGAAAATCGATCCCTAATTGTTCCAGATACCAAGCGAGGCTTTGCGCTACGACCTCAGGATCCTTTGTTTTCAGATAATGCTGATTAAGCCACAGTAGTTTTTCAGGATTCAAAGCTGCCGAGGCCTTATTCAGATCTTGAATATCGAATAAGTTAAGCATTTCAGCAATTGAAAAAATCTCCTGATCACCATGTGACCACCCTAAGCGCACCAAGTAATTCAACAAGGCCTCCGGCAAGATTCCGGCTGCTCGATAATCCATCACCGAGGCCGCACCCTCACGCTTAGAAAGCCGCTTCCCATCCGGGCCTAAAATCATGGGTAAGTGGGCATATAAAGGCAGCTTGGCTCCCAAGGCTCTCAAAATATTAATTTGTCGTGGTGTATTATTGATATGATCATCCCCTCGGATGACATGGCTGACCTGCATATCCCAATCATCTACAACGACAGTAAAATTATAAGTCGGTGTTCCATCACTGCGGGCAATAATGAGATCATCTAATTCACTATTGTTAAAGGATAAATTGCCCCGCACTAAATCATGAAATTCAACACTTCCTTCCAGCGGATTTTTAAAACGCAGAACATAGCTGCCCGCTTGCTCTTCATTTCGATCACGACATAAGCCATCGTAGCGCGGCTTTTCTTTTTTAGCCATTTGCTCCGTACGTAAGGCTTCCAGGCGCTCCTTCGAGCAATAACAACGATAGGCCTTGCCTTCTTGAACAAGCTGTTCAAGCACTGCCCGATAGCGATCGAAACGTTTTGTTTGATAATAGGGACCTTCGTCGTAATTTAAACCCAGCCATTGCATGCCATCGAGGATAGCCTGGATGAATTCTTGTGTAGAGCGCTCTGCATCCGTATCCTCAATCCGCAAAATAAATTTACCCTTCATTTTATGTGCATAAAGCCAGCAATATAAAGCTGTACGGGCGCTGCCAATATGTAAATGACCAGTTGGACTTGGCGCAAAGCGGGTAACAACAGACATGAAGGCTTCTATCCTAAAAGCAAAATGAAGGGCGTATTGTAGCATATGCTAAATATTAGCAGTAGACGATTGACCTCGCTCGGTCAGACCAATAGAATGCAAACCTATTCGGGCGATTAGCTCAGCGGTAGAGCACTACCTTCACACGGTAG